>JBNKGN010000205.1:0-6371 GCA_050289845.1 Crocinitomicaceae bacterium
GGAGACGGACAGAACGCTGTATTGGCACCATATCCCATTAATTGTCCGTTGATTCGTTTTCTGTTGAGCCATTCAAAATGTTTGAAATACAATTCCTCCAACTCTTCATAGGACTGAATATCACTGGCCGGTTTTGAAGTGAAAGAAGATACTTTTCCTTTAAAATAAGCGGATCCAGCCGACGAATATGTTTTTCCACGATTCAAGGCACACTCCAATGGTTCAAGTGTACTAAACCCTCCAAGAGAAAACCAGTTCTCCCCAGGAAATTGTGGCTCGTAACAACCATCACAAGCGTAGTTATTTGCTGTCCGTCGCTCTACTTTGGAACGCCATTTTTCGTTGCCTTGCACGTATTCACCGCCAACATCATCACCACTGTTCATTAAACCATCAATAAACAACGAATCGTTTAATAAAATCGGGTGTGCTCCACCTGAAAGAATCGCGAGCGAAGCTTCCTGTAACACTTCTTCTGGCACATCTTCGCGAATTCGTAACGACAAACACGGTGCATTTAAAGGCAGACGAGCAGTTGTCCGAATAAAGAACGTGGTCAAATCGTTGTAACTCGCTTCTCCTGTATCGCGATCGCATCCACCAACAGTTAATTGTTGGACCCATTGATTAATGGAAGCTCCTTGTGGATAAGGTCCCGAAGAACCACCCATTGCAAGGTTACCGAATGGCTGATGATCTTCTACAAAAATGCGGTTCGACTGTACTTTCTCATCGAGTTTGATACAAAACGCATCCAATACTTCTTGCGCATGTTTTTTCGTGATTTTACCCGACTCAATATCTTTTTTGTAGAAGGAATGCAGCACTTGATCCAAACGTCCCAAAGCGGTCGGTTCACCGTTGAGATGCAAACAAGAATGCATCGTAAAAATTAACTGTACCGCCTCAACAAACGAAGTAGGTTTTTTCGTTGCAATGTGGGTCATGCGATTCCCGATCTCCGTGAGATTATTTCGTTCCCAAGCCTGACCTTCCGACATGGTATCTGCCATTTTAAAAGCGAGATCTGCGTAACGAAGTGCGTATTCGCTCACGCCTTTCAAAGAAACCAAACACGATTCGTAGAAATGCGCCTTCTCTTCCGTGACATCTGGGGTATAATACTTGTTGATTTTAGCGATAAGACCGTCGATCCCAAGATCCACCAATTGATCAAATGCAGGGATGTTATGTCCAACACCTGACGCTTCACTCAAATTGGCCAAAAAGCCATCCATACGTTCGTCTTCACTCAAATAAGGCATTACATAACGTCCTTCACCCAAAGACAAATTCGGCATCGCTCCTACAATGATCTCTTCGGGCTGAATGCGATACGTGTCCGCTCCGTTAATCACACACCCATTCGTGTGATCATTGGAAGAATCGACAGGCATCTGTTTGCCGTCTAGCGTTTGAAAGCGTTGACCTCGGAATCCATAGGCATCTGTAGCGAGTTCATGAAGCGTCAGACGGATCGCCCAACCTTTGCGCACCATGATTGTTTCTTTCATGATATCTTCTGGCGCAGGCTCGTTCGGGTATTCTTTCTTGAATTTTTCGAAATAGTGCGTAATGTCTTTGAATTCCTCCTGTTTTCGATCGGTATACCAGTTGTCTTGCCAACGCGAGAAGGAATTCTCCAAAAGGCTTAAAATTCGGAATGACGGTGCATTTCTTTTGAGACGTTCGCTTCCCTCCATTGTTGATTGAGCAAACAAATACTCTTTATGATTGTAATGCATCATCCCGTTCTCCGATTTTTTATCAAAATGACGGTCGAGTTTGTCCCAGCGCATCCCAGGGAATCGTTTCCAATTCAGCAGTTTTTTTCCTTCCCATTTTGACTCTAGATATGCTCCTTCGTCTAAACGTAAATCCTTGATACTTGGAATATAGTAGAAACCACCCAAATCCGACTTTACATTATTAAAGAGACGATCGTTCATAAATTCGGGCGTAGAACCGATCTGATTGTCCATAATGGTTTCGAGAATTTCCAACTCCTTGGTATAGCCAGCGAAATAGATGCCCGCTTCGTCTCCAATATTACTGCCTTTTGCCGCCAAATGGGGACATCCCGCAAAAGAGGAAGTACCAAAAGGCAATCCCAATCGCATAATCGGCGTGGTATTTCCGTTGGCGTCTTGTCTTCGAGCCGATTTGATGTGCGATCGTGAATCGCGGTCGGGAATAATGGTATCGTTGGTTTTACGACCAATAATATCCTCAATTTGATCTTCACTCATCGAATGGATCTGATTCCAATTGATGTTAAATCGTTGAGCCAAAACAAAAGAACCGCCGAAATGATCCATATCCTCCGCACCAATTAAACAGTGCTTTGCAATGGAAACAGGATCCGTTGGATTGTTGAGATTTTCACTGAAGCGCGAGCCAAGTACTTTTCCTCCTTTCCCAGAAGGGTCGGTGGATTTTGACGCAGCTTCTTGGCGGTATTTTGTGGCAATTTTCCCATCGAGTAACTCCAAAATAAAGGCTTCAACATCACGACACGCCTCCATATTCTCACTTTTGATATGAAACCACAAATCGGCGCGATTGTCCACAAAAGAATTGCTGGATCGTTCCACAACAGTTGATGAATTTCCATCCGCCGTTGGATACTTGAATCGCATCCCTTTCGGCGTCGAGCATTTTTCCTTGGCGCAGAGGTTTTTCCAATACGCTACTCCAACCCCTAAAATTGCGGTTGTCGAGAGATCCTTTAAACGGTCCGTTTCGTGAATATGCGTTCTCGTTTTTTGTTTCACTTCAGCCAATTCCCGCTTGGAGAAATTTTGGTCTTTGAGTGAAATCGTTAGAAAAATGGCATTGGAAGAAGGATAAATCAATCCGCGTTGCATGTGCTCCCAAACTTCAATAAATCGAGCGTCAAAATCGTTACCAAGGGCTTCCTTTGTTACTTTTAACAGTGAAGCGCCGAAAGCATTGTTGTTTTCAGTCATAGTTTGTTGGTTTTATTTCTTGGGGAATTCCTTTTCAAAAGCGTTAATCACAATTTGAAAAAATGGTTTCGGTGCCACGTCGGTTCGCGTCACTTCTCCGTTTGCATAAACGAGCATATCTAAGTTGGTATCTCCTTTCTCAACGAGATAACTTGATATGGCAATCGTATATTCCTGGTTGGGATTGATTGTTGTTCCCTTGATTTTCCAATTGTCTTTTGTACCAGTGATATTTGCGTATTGAAGAAAAGCGCCTTTGCCGACATTATCAACCCCATTGTTCAGCGCATGAATCAAGGTACTTCCTTTCATTTTTACAAGCGAAACGTCTCCACCGAAAGGCGAAATTTTGAGAATGTCGTACTCAGTAATCACCCCAGGTTGCAATTTATCATCGATCCGAATCGAACCGCCATTCATCAGCGCAGCATCTGCGCCTTGGAACGCGTCCACAAAACCTTTCGTGATTAGGTCTGTCAACCCTGTTGAACGACTTCTTACCGACGCTTCAGTTCCGTCCAAAATTTTGTCAGAAACGCAAATTTCTCTTTCGGGATGGTAGCCTTGTTTGCGAAAAGACGCGAAGGCTATTTCCGTCCATTTGTCCACTACTTTCTGAATTTCAGGGTCGGAAGGAACGGTCTCGTCGACAAACTTCAACTCGCTTGTTACCGTGACGCTTTTTGTTTGCTTATCGTACACAAATCGATGAATAAACACCGTTTTTGCGTTGGCATCCGCCTTTGTAATTGGTGTAAAATTATCGCCACGAAGCAAATGATAATTTTCATGTTCGTGTCCTCCCATAATCAAATCGATTTCGGGAATTGCCGCGGCAAATTTAACGTCTTCTTCGATGTCCTGATGCGTAATGGCGATGATGACATCTGCCTTTTGCCTTTTGAGTTCCTCGACACATTTCTTTCCGATTTCCATAGGATCTTCGATCTGTGCATACGGTGTTTTGAACGAATTCAACGTCACACCAAAAATTCCAATGGTCACACCGTCCACTTTGAAAGTGTAACACGTGCGCGTATTTGGAAAAAGGAGACCATTCGTGTCCCGGACGTTATCGGTTACTGTAGTGAATTTCATTTCTGAAAGTCGGGCGCGAAGATCGCCTTCCGAAATATCAAACTCATGATTTCCCAGTGTAAAAAAATCCCAATCCATGGCGTTTAAAACGTCCACCATCTGCATCCCTGACAAGCGTTGCCCGTTGTAGTCTGCCGTACCGATCGCCGAAGGACTTAAAAGATCTCCAGCGAGCACAGAAAAAGTATTCGGGTTTTGAGTTTCCAAACTATCCAGAATGGTTTCTACTCGTGCCAATCCCCCCAACTTCCCTCCGCTTACGGGAGACATTTCGTAGACATCATTTGCTTGTAGAAAGGTAATTTCAACGGTTTGTGCGCAACTTGACTGAAGGAAAAGAAATCCTATCAGTGCGGCGCTATACTTTACGAATCTGACCATTTTTTAATCTTGAACCCATTTATTAAATACTGCTTCTTTCTCTGCTTCAGACAATCCTTCATTTCTGGTCAACTCAATCGCTCGGTTCTCTGAGGACAAATTGGTGAGAAAGGTTTGTCGGGTCACTTTTTCCAAATCGGCGACAGTTGTCAGGAAAAAAGAAACGTCTTTGGTTTTGTATTTCGCTTCCAAAATATTCGGAAATAGAAAGGCCATACATTCAATACCCGTTTCCGACGCTGGATTTTCGCGAATCACAATTTTATAGGTCGCATCGGGAATTGCACAAGGCGTGTTTCCTGCTTGTCCCAGCCACATAGAAGGATTTTTCTTAAAAAAGGCAGGACCAGCAATCACCCATATTCTTCCATAAGTATTCGCCCATTTCTCACAGTCTTGCTCCAGGTACTTCCAAACTTCGTTGTTTTGCCATTGCAATTGCGGCACGGCGTTCAATACGGTGTGTGTATTGTAACCCGCATTTTCGCCCAATCGGTCGGCCGAATTTTTAGGACACATGTGCCCACGCACGAAACGGGAATTTCCCGAAACGATTTTCATTTCGTCACCACGCGATACGGCGTAGGTATCATCATTGGGAGCCATATTATCGGCAAACAACAAATCGTCAGTAATCCATTTAGAAGGACGGTTGTATTTCGGCATTTCCCCTTCCAGCTTTTTAATTTCAAAAGCCACCCACTCAGGAACGCCGAGATAATCAGGTTTTCCATCACCGTTGTCATCATCCTCCGTATCAAAGCATGTGGTATATGCAGCAAAATTGAGAATCAAATCACTTGTTTCGGCGATTCCCCATTTGTTGTGTTCATAATCTGGATTTAGCACGATGGGACGAAACCGAGAACTCACGGGCTGTCCAGGTTCTCTCTGAACCTTCTCTTCTTGTTTGGGTTGACTTTTCTCTTGATCTACATCCGTGGAAGCATTCAAAGAAAAGTACGTAACTCCTGCGAGTAAAGGAATTGCGATTAAGGACGAAGTAACTAAGTTCTTTTTACTCATTTGAATATTGTGTTTAATAAATACGCTGCTCTATACCCTGCCGCTGCCAGGCGCTGTTCAACGACTGAGATAAAATCATGTTGATATTGGTAGGATAAAGACGGAAGTCCTGTCGTTCTGTCGGTGGAATTATACAATGTATTGTAGATGATATCTCGATGATGTACCGATTCCATCGCCCATTTGTCAACACTTCCTTTTTCCCATTCGGTTTTGTGTTCCAGATTGTGCTTGTTCGTGAATGCGGCAAATTCGGTAAAACTCAATTGCTCTTGTTGAATAATTCCTTCGTCCCAAACAGAGTGGAGATTGGTTTTTTCATTGAAGAATAGCACAGAAATACTATTTCCGCCGTAATCGCCGTCTTTTCCCACGTGCATGGGTTGATGTACGTCACCAATAAAATGAACGAGAAACGCAAGTGCCGTAGCCATCGTACTTTCTCCAAGTCCTGTTACTCCGTGATCTTTCATCATTTTTTCGAACTGATCGGTAGCGTCTTTGTCCTCCTTCAAAATTTTCGTCATGAACTCAATTGCCTCCAGTACATTATCGATTTTTTTGTTGTTCATGGAATCTTTCATGAGCTCCTTAGCTGTTTGTCCAGGATTAATGGTCACGTGATGCCAATCTTTTACGAAATCCCAACTTTTTTCAGACCGAATAAAATCAGGCCATGTTGCTACCTGCGTTAGGTATTCATCTCCCAGGATGGAGTCAATCTCGCGCTTCGCATTATCCGAAAGATTGTCATAACAAATCTGAGCAACAATGCGGTGTCCATTCTGCCCCCAGCTATATGCAAATTGAGCAATACCAACCAGCACTAAGGAAAGTAGTGTTTTTTTCATGTGAATAGCATGTATGATGTATCGACACTTTACATGGATGAGTTTG
>JBNKGN010000206.1:0-6341 GCA_050289845.1 Crocinitomicaceae bacterium
CGTTACTGATCCGCATCAAGTAATAGGAAGTGCGGAAGGTCTTTTATTTCCGTGTGCAGATTACTACATATTGGTAAAAGAATTACAACCCGAAGGAAAACGAAAAATGAATTCCGCCGCCTTTTTAGCAGGAAATTCTGTCGAACACCTTGTCATTTCTACTTCATAGAAGGCTAATTTATTCACCGATAATTTCACTATGTTCGTCGAAAACCCCTTTAAATATGCCGTTTTAGGGCGTATTTATTAACAAAACGGCGTATTTATCCACAAAACACCCCTTTTTTACGCGCTATCTCTTGTACAGCAGGGATATTACGATATATTTGTTTCGATAATTTTTTAACAAACTAAAAAACCAAAACTATGAACAAAGCAGAATTGATTGATGCAATGGCGGAAAGCGCTGGATTGTCAAAAGCAGATGCTAAACGCGCATTGGACGGATTTGTGGATGCAACTACATCAGCATTGAAAAAAGGAGACCGTATTTCTCTAGTAGGATTCGGATCTTTCTCAGTTTCAAAAAGAGCTGCACGTACAGGACGTAACCCACAAACTGGAAAAGAAATCAAAATCGCTGCGAAAAACGTTGTTCGTTTCAAAGCAGGTTCTGAGCTTTCTGGAAAGGTTAACTAATCTAACCTCAAAGATTTTTAAAGGGAGTTACTTCAATGTGCTCCCTTTTTTTATACCCTCATGTTATGACGCTTGACGAAAAAGTACTCGCCGCCTTCTACGAGATTATCAACGAGGTGAAGCAGGAAAAATACAATACTATTGCTGCGGATCGCACACGATATGTCACTGTGGTGATGGAAAACATCCGAAAAGACCATAATGCCTCGGCTGTAATGCGCACGTGTGATTGTTTCGGAATTCAGGATTTACATACAATAGAAAAGGATGTCGAATACGTCATTCGTCGGGAAATTGCGAAGGGAGCGGGAAATTGGATCGACCTGCATTCTCATTCTGAAGGCGATTATCCTGAAGTTAAATGCCTCGAACAATTAAAAGAAAGTGGCTACCGAATTGTCAGTACCACTCCCCACACCGAAAAAACGGTTGAAGACATTCCTCTCGACAAACCTATTGCACTGGTTTTTGGAACAGAGATACACGGAATTTCAGAAAAGGTGCAAGAACTATCCGACTACCAGGTACGCATCCCGATGTACGGATTTACCGAAAGTTTTAATGTTTCAGTATCAGCAGCCTTATCCTTGAGTGCCATTCGTCGCCGTCTGGAAAACTCCGATTTAACGTGGAAACTCAGCCATGATGAACAAGTAGCACTTAAAATTCAATGGTGTACAAAGATTGTTCGCGACGGTGAAGCCGTAGAACGAGAGATTCGACGCCGGATTTTAGAAAAAGAATAATATATTTGTAGAACATTTTTACTCACTAAAAATCGAACACTATGGGCAAAGGAGATAGAAAAACAGCAAAAGGAAAACGTATTCTAGGAAGTTATGGAAATACTCGAAAACGAAAAAAATCTACTCCATTAGTTGCTTCAGCAGAAGCCGCACCGAAAAAAGAGAAAGCGGAGAAAAAACCTGCGGCGAAAAAAGCGGCAGTGAAAAAGACCGCTGAGAAGAAAACCACAACAGCGGCGAAAAAAACGACAGCGAAAAAGTCAACCACGAAAAAAGACGATTAAAAATATAGAAAGCTCAAACATTTATCGTTTGGGCTTTTTTTTTACCTATAAATTCAATTCAAATATGAAACACAATTTCGGAGCAGGACCATGTATTCTTCCTCAAACCGTTTTTAAACAGGCTGCGGACGCCGTTTTAGATTTCAACGGATTGTCCATTCTAGAAGTATCGCACAGAAGCGGCGATTTTGTCGCTGTGATGGATGAAACGCGTGATCTCGTAAAAAAAGCACTGAATGTCCCAGAAGGATACTCCGTTCTTTTCTTACAAGGTGGCGCTTCTCTCGGGTTTACAATCGCTGCGTTGAACATGATGCGTGACAGCAAAAAAGCTGGGTACATCAATACAGGTACCTGGTCTCAAGGAGCCATCGGCGAAGCAAAAACCGTAGGCATTGATGTGAACGTGTTTGCATCTTCTGAAGACCAAAACTTTGGATACATTCCAAAAGGTTACGCAGCTCCAACAGATGTAGATTATATTCACTACACTTCCAACAACACCATCTTTGGAACACAATTTCATGCCATTCCGGACGTTCAAACGCCATTGATCTGTGATATGTCATCGGATATTTTCTCGAAACCAGTAGACGTCTCAAAATTTGATTTGATCTACGCTGGTGCTCAGAAAAATTTAGGCCCAGCCGGAGCCACTTTGTTTATTGTAAAGGATGATGTTATGGGGAAATCAACGTCTCCATTTATGCCGAAGTATTTGAACTTGAAAAATCATGCGGACAAAGATTCGATGATGAACACACCTCCTGTATTTTCGATTTACACAGCGATGTTGAACTTGCGTGATCTCATTGCAAATGGAGGCGTAACGGCTGTTTCTGAAAGAAATGATGCCAAAGCAAACTTGTTGTATGCGGAAATTGACAACAATCCTTTGTTTAAAGGAACCACGGCAGTTGAAGACCGTTCCAAAATGAACGCAACCTTTTTATTGAACGATGACGCTGGTAAAGCAGAATTCGATCAAATGTGGAATGCCGCTGGAATTGTTGGTTTGAAAGGACACCGTTCTGTTGGAGGATACCGCGCTTCGATGTACAATGCATTGCCATTGGAAAGCGTGAAAGTTTTGACAGATGTGATGAAAGAATTTACCCGAACAAAAGGATAACATGAAAGTTTTAGCAAATGACGGCATCTCTGCAGCAGGAGTTTCGGCTCTTGAAGCAGCGGGATACACCGTTTTAACAGATAAGATTGCACAAGATCGATTGATCAACGCGATAAACGAACAAAACATTGAAATTTTATTGGTGCGTAGTGCTACAACAGCACGCCAAGACTTGATTGACGCATGTCCAGGATTGAAATTTATCGGTCGTGGTGGTGTCGGAATGGACAATATCGATGTACAATATGCGCGTGACAATGGACGTATCGTTGCAAATACGCCAGGAGCATCAAGTCAGTCCGTTGCAGAATTAGTAATGGGACATCTCTTTGCTATTTCAAGATCATTGCATGATTCGTATAAAAACATGGAATCAGGTGATTTCAGTGTTTTGAAGAAAAAATACGGAAAAGGCGTAGAATTGCGTGGAAAAACGTTGGCCATCGTTGGATTTGGTCGCATCGGGCAAAGTCTCGCTTCTTACGCGCTAGGATGCGGAATGAACGTTGTAGCCGTCGATATGTTCACCGAACCTAAGACCATTCAGGTGGAAATGGGGAACGGACTTTCGGCAACTGCAGTTATCACTCCAAAAGCAGCTATCTCTGAAGTTTTGGGAACCGCCGACTACATTTCATTGCACGTACCAAAGCAAGCCGATGGTTCTGCCGTAATCGGTACGAAAGAATTTGCAGCGATGAAAGATGGTGTTCGCATTGTCAACGCAGCGCGCGGTGGTGTTATCGACGAAGCAGCTATTTTGAGTGCATTGGAATCTGGTAAATTGGCAGCAATTGCTTTGGACGTTTTTGAAAACGAACCAAATCCAAACGCGGCATTACTAGCAAATGAAAAAATTGCTTGTACACCGCACATCGGAGCGGCAACACTTGAAGCTCAGGATCGTATCGGAACAGAACTCGCTGAAACAATTATTGCTAATTTTGGTACGTTCTAAGACAAACGTACTCTATGGCAAAAATAAGCCCGTTTAAAGCAATTCGCCCAACACGCGACAAGGTGCATCTCGTTGCAACGCGTCCCTATTATACATACAAGGATAATGTCCTCAAGGCTAAACTTGAGGACAATCCTTATACTTTTCTTCATATTATCAACCCAGAGTTTGGAGAAAAACAAAAAACCGAACCCAATTCTGTGGAACGATTCGGTCTGGTAAGTGATGCTTACCAAGAATTCATAAGTGAAGGTATTTTGCTGCAAGACGCGATTCCGCACGTGTATTTGTACCGCCAAACGAAAGATGGTCAGGAATATATGGGTGTCGTAGCTGGAGCCAGTATCGAAGAATACAAAACCGACCGAATAAAAAAACACGAAGCGACATTAACGAGTCGTGAAGCAATGTTTACCAAATACTTAAATGTCGTTGGTTACAATGCAGAACCTGTACTTCTCTCCTATTCCGACGTGGAACACCGTATAGAACCCTTACTCTACAACAAAGTCAAAGAACGACCAGAATACGAGTATACAACTACCGATCGCATCAAGCACGAACTTTGGCTTTTTAATGAAGAAGAGACCGAATCTGTCGTTAATGCATTCGAAGCCATCGACAGCTGCTACATTTGCGATGGACACCATAGAAGTGCTTCATCCGTTGGATTAAAAGGCTGGCGCGAGCAACAAGGACAGGGACATTTCCCGAATGAAGATTATTTTCTGGCATTCTTTTTAAATGAAAAACGATTGCAAATCCTGGAATTCAATCGTCTGGTCCGCACTCTGAACGGGTTGACAGAAGCCCAGTTCGTAGAGCGTCTCAAGGAAAATTTTGAGGTCACATCCATGATTATTGGAGCGAAGCCAAGTGAACCGCACGAAATAACGGTTTGCGTCGAAGGAAATTGGTACCAACTGAAATGCAAGAAGGAAATTATCGACCGAACCCATCCAGTTAAAAATCTTGATCCTGAAATTTTAACAACGCATGTTTTGACTCCTATCCTTGGAATTGAAGACTTAAAAACGGACGAAAACATCGATTTTATTCCGGGAACCGACCCCTTAGAGAAAACGCTTGCCAAAATTGCAAGCAAACAATACAGCGCTGCTTTCTTTTTGTACCCTGTGGACATTCATGATATAAAACGTGTTGCGGACAATAATCTAACAATGCCACCGAAATCTACGTGGGTAGAACCAAAATTGCGCAGCGGATTAACCATTTACAACATCAACGAATGATTCGAGAACAACTTCATACCATTCAAAAAACGATTCCCGAAGGTGTCACACTGGTCGCTGTTTCAAAAACAAAACCGAATGCACTTTTGCAAGAAGCGTATGATGCTGGTCAACGGGTATTTGGAGAGAACCGCGTACAGGAAATGGCAGAGAAATACGCCGTCCTACCCAAAGACATTCAATGGCATTTGATTGGACATCTGCAAACGAATAAAGTGAAGTACGTCGCGGAATTCGTCGCAATGATTCATGCGGTGGACAGCCTCAAATTACTGCAAGAAATTGACAAACAAGCGAAAAAATACAATCGGGTTATCCCCTGTTTGCTGCAGTTTCATATCGCTAAAGAGGATACCAAATTTGGACTTTCTTTTGAAGAAGCTCAAGAATTACTAGAATCCGCCGAGTTTGCGGAAATGCGCAATGTTTCCATTGTTGGTTTGATGGGCATGGCCACTTTTACAGATGATACCGAACAGATTCGTGAAGAATTTCGAACCTTGGAAAACACGTTTCAGGTGATCAAAAGCCACTATTTCAAGTTCAATGATCAATTCGAACATTTGTCTATGGGAATGAGTGGTGATTATACCATTGCCATTGAGGAAGGAAGTACGATGGTACGCGTGGGAAGTGCCATCTTTGGTTCTCGTTAACACAAAATCCCCTATGAAGTTCACGATCTTTATTTCCGTATTATTTCTGAGCCTTAAGGTAACGGCGCAATCATCGAAGGAAGAAATTCTTGCAGCCAGAGCCCAACACGACGCAGAAATTCGAGATACAAGTAATCACGTCATGGATTCCCTGGAATTAACACAATTTGGCGGGTTGGATTATTTTGATTTTGACAGTAGTTACCAGGTAGTTGGCACATTTGAAAAGAACATAGGACGACGTTTTAAAATGCCTACATCGACCGACCGTTTGCCCGTGTATCGGCGGTACGGATATGTTACTTTTGAGCGCGATTCCGTTATGTACACACTGACTGTATATCAAAACATGAAATTGCGCAAGACGCCTTTATTTAAAAACTACCTATTTATTCCTTTTCGGGATGCCACAACCACCGAAACAACCTATGGAGGTGGACGCTATTTGGATATAAAAATCCCCTTTGGCACACAATTGCTACTTGATTTCAATACAGCCTACAATCCTTATTGTGCCTATTCGCACCGTTATTCCTGTCCCATACCTCCTGCCGAGAACACGTTAGAATGCGCAATCGAAGCGGGAGAGAAAATTCCATTGGCACATTAGTTGCGAAGGATCACACTTTAATTGTAATTTAGAGATACTATTTCATCGCTATGTTAAAACGAC
>JBNKGN010000207.1:0-6324 GCA_050289845.1 Crocinitomicaceae bacterium
AGAATATCAGCAAATAAAGGATGCAATAATGGCGTTTTTGGAAACATTGAAATAATACTACGTACGCGTTTCTTCTATCGACTCGAGAATGATCTGTGCTGCCTTACGGATTTCTGTCTCAGAGATGTTTAATGGTGGCGACAAACGGAAACTATACGGATGCGACAAGAACCAAAAACTGATCAAGCCCTTTTCAAGGCAACGTTTCACGACTTTTTCTACCCGCTCAAATGATTCCATATCAAAAGCGAACATCATTCCAATTCTACGTACCTCTTTGATTTCTTTGCTTTTACCAATCAACGATTCCAACAATGCACCAAGTCGTTCCACTTCAGTGAAATCAATTTCCGTCGACATAATTTCCAAAAATGCCGCCGAAGCAGCACAAACAACAGGATGTCCTCCGAACGTGGTGATATGTCCTAACATGGGGTTGAAAGTAAAGGACTGGAGTAAATCGTGGGATGCAATCAAAGCACCAATGGGCATTCCTCCTCCCAAAGCCTTGCCTAAAGTAAGGACGTCTGGAACAACACCAAAATGCTCAAATGCAAAAAGCTTTCCTGCCCGTCCCATACCGCACTGAATTTCATCGAAAATAAGCAGAGCCCCGACTTCCGTGCAGCGTTGGCGCAATTGGGATAAAAATGTAGAAGATGGTACACGAACTCCAGCGTCACCTTGAATCGTTTCAACAATGACTCCAGCCGTCTTTTCTGTAATACGTTCTAATTGCGAAAGGTCATTGAATGCCAGAAATTGAACATCGGGGAGAAGCGGTCGGAAAGCCTCTTTTTTCGTTTCATTTCCCGAGACGCTCATAGATCCGTGTGTGGAGCCATGATACGATCCACGAAATGCAATAAGTTCGCTTCTACCTGTAACTCTTTTGGTTAGTTTAAGTGCCGCTTCATTCGCTTCTGTGCCTGAATTTACAGCATAAACGGAATTGAGCGAGTCGGGTAATAATGCCGTAAGTCGTCGCGCCATTTCCAGAGGGGCATCCTGAATAAATTCGCCATACACCATCACGTGTAAATGCCGATCGACTTGTTCTTTTATTGCATGAATAATACTTGGATGTTGATGTCCGACGTTGTTTACAGCGACTCCCGCAATCATATCCATGTAGGATTTCCCAGATTTGTCAAAAATGTAAACGCCTTTCGCGTAATCAACATCGATTAAATAGGGGAAAGGATTGGTTTGTCCTTGCAATCGAAGAAAGTCAGAAACGGTCTCAGTCATTGGTGTCTTGTGTGTTTGGAGCATCATCTTCAGTCAGGCGCTTTAGAAGTTCCCGTTTGAATTGCGCTTCCAAACTTAAGAGTTTTGCCGCTTTTTTGTATCCGATCACCGCCGCAATTTTTTCATGGTATTCCTTTCGAAGTTTTGCTTCCTCGATTGCTGCATTCAGTGCTTTTTGTGTTTTTTGTTTGAATTCTTCCTCCGTCAACGTTTCAGCATTGTTCTGAAGCGATTGCGTCGCCATGCGTCCTTGTTGTTTTTGTTCTCGGATTTTTTCGTTCATCTCATTGTACAACGGCCAAAATTTCTCGGCCTGCTCTGTGGTAAGCGCTAACTGTTCCGTAAAATAGGCGATTTTAAGTTGCATAACACGTTCGCGTTTTGGCTTTGGTTGAAGTTTTCCTTGCTGTGCTGCAACGTGGAAACAACTTGTTATCACGACGAATAAAAAGCTCAAGCTGATTGGGAGTATTCTGTTTTTCATGGCAATTCGGAATTAAAAAAGATCGTCTTCAAGGTCCATTATATCAAGGGACTCCTCGTTTAAGTAGTCAAGGATTTCGTCTTTTGAAATCGACTCTAGTGTTTTATTAAAATCAGAGGAAGGCTGAATTTCCTTAATTACGGGTGTTTCAGTTTCCGGTTCAAGTGGGATTTGAGGTGTTGAAATATGTTCTTCCTTGATGAATTCAATCAATAGTTCTTCATCAAATTCATCGATATTATCGTTCACATACGCCAGGACTTCTTTCTTGGAAAGATCTTGCATCGCCAACGATGGTGTTTTTGGTAAGGATGCTTCTTCAGGAAGTAAAATTACGGCAATAATAATCGCTGCTGCGGCAGAAGAAATCCACAGTAATGGCCGTTTGTAAAGCGGGATGATTTTAACTTCTGTTGTTTCAGAATTGGCAACGGCTATTGCTTTCTTCGCCAATTGTTCGAAGTAGTCGGCATCAGGCGTCTCTACCTTGCGCTTTTCAAGAAAATCGAATATGTCTTTTTCGTCCTTCATTTCCTATTAGATATTTGAAACGATCATTGGTTTAATCGTTCCAGAATAAATTTCTCTATTTTTTGTTTTGCGTGGTGAAAACTTGCTTTCAAAGCTCCTTCGCTGGTTCCGAGTCGTTCCGATATTTCTTTGTACGGCAATTCTTCGAAATACTTCAATTGAAATACGAGTGCCTGTTTTTCGGGGAGACTTTCCATGGCAGCATCAAGTAAAAAGGAGATGGTTTCTTCGGTTGTACCGTCCAAAACATCGTGCCCCGCTTTGATTTCAAATACGGCAGCGTCCAAATCGATCCCAGAGCGACGTTCTTCTTTTTGGATAAAGTTCAAGGCTTCATTTCTTGCAATACGATACATCCATGTATACAAGGAAGATTCGCCTTTGAACGATCCGAGGTTTTGATAGACTTTCACAAAAACGTTTTGCAACACATCATCAGTATGTTGCCCATTTTTGGTAATCAAGCGAATTTGTCGGTACAAAGCAGGACCGAATGCCTGCACGATTTTAGTAAACGCTTTCTCAGCGAGTGATCCACCTTGAGAGAATTGCCGGCATAATTCTTTTTCATCAAGGTGTTTTTCCATTCTTTATTTTCTCTGAATAACGCGTTTTGCTGCAGCAATCACATCTGGCGTGTCAATACCATATTTGGTCATTAACTCGTCTGGCGTACCACTTTCTCCAAATGAATCGTTCACGCCTACATATTCCTGAGGAGCTGGATTGTTCCGTGCAAGTACTTGTGCAACAGAGTCTCCGAGTCCACCATTAATCATATGTTCTTCAGCGGTAACAACGCATTTTGTTTTTGCTACTGATTGTAAGATCGCTTTCTCGTCCAAAGGTTTAATCGTGTGCATATTTATTACTTCGGCAGAAATTCCCTGAGCCGCTAATTCTTGCGCTGCTTCAATCGATTTCCAAACGAGATGACCACAGGCGATGATCGTAACATCGGTTCCTGGAAGGATAATATCGGCTTTTCCAATTTGGAAATTGGCATCTGGCTTCACGAAAATTGGAACGGCAGGACGTCCAAAACGCAAATAAACAGGACCTTCAAAATCGGCAATTGCCATGGTTGCCTGTTTTGTTTGGTTGAAATCGGCAGGAACAATTACCGTCATATTTGGCAACATTTTCATCATACCGATATCTTCCAAAATCTGGTGCGTTGCCCCATCTTCTCCAAGTGTCAATCCCGCGTGTGAAGCACAAATTTTGACGTTTTTATTTGAGTAGGCAATGGATTGACGGATTTGATCGTAAACGCGTCCTGTTGAGAAGTTCGCGAAAGTCCCTGTGAAAGGTATTTTTCCGCCAATTGTCATTCCAGCAGCCAATCCCATCATGTTTGCTTCGGCGATTCCTACCTGAAAAAAGCGGTGTGGAAATTCGTTTTCGAAAGCATTCATTTTTAGAGAACCCGTGAGATCTGCACACAATGCGACCACATCCTTATTGCGTTTTCCGATTTCAAGCAATCCTTCTCCAAATCCTGAACGTGTGTCTTTTTTTCCGAGTACTTCAATTTCCATAATTTCCATTATAATTTCAATGTTGACGTGCTGTTTGAGTTTATTCTAAAGTCTTTTTCTAATGTGTATTCCGATTTACGGAATTCTTTCGTGCGATAAATAATGTGATAGCCTCCAGGTTGTAAGGTGAAATTGCCACTCATGGATCCATCATCGAGATTGCATACCCAATCCCAGGTGCCGTTGTCGTTCTTGATGAAAATTTGTCCAACAACCCCTTGACTTGCGGTGTATTTCAAGAAACCTGGCGCTTTTACATCAATCGTTTCGATCGCGCTTTGCTCCACTTTTACAGATACGTAGGTGCGCGGAAGTGTCAAGATTTCAATGTCGTACCAGCCCACCAAATAGCGATCGGATTCACCGATTTTTTGTGTGTTTAAGGTAACTGGGTTCCCTTGTTGCATAATTCTCGCGTCGATTTGATAAGGTTTCGAAGCATTGATGAATCGCACTTTAATTGTTCCCTGTCCAGCGTCTACGTTGATCGTGTTGTGACGATTTCGAATGATTTCGATGTTCTTTTTCTCAACTCTTGGGATTGTGTTGACTACCAAATCGTATTTCAATGCAGGGTCAAGAATTAAGGTGTCGGGATTTCCGTAACGGTTGAGTGTATGCGTATAGGTATACTTCAGGTTGGTTGTACCTGCTTCGTATAAGAACATGGTGACGTCTGTTTCCAGTGGCTGACCGCTAACAGTGTTGAGATTGATTTGTGCTGTTGTGTTAAGCAATGCTTTTGCAATAACCGATTCCAAAACTTTTTCAAAAGCCTCTTTCGTCTCTGCCTCCGTGAAGTTTCCGATGCAATTAAATTTTTCCAGATACGATAGGTCTAAGCCAAGTCCAATAACAAAAGGAGTAACATTAACGTTTTTGTCCTTCAATTTTTGAGCGATAATACAAGGATCGTTATCACAGGCTTCAATTCCATCCGTGATTAATATGATCACATTTCGTCCTGTATTTACGGGGAAATCACCCGCGGCAGCTTCGAGTGAACGGGCGATCGGGGTGGTCCCTTTTGCTTGAATCGACTGAATGCGCGCTTTGATTGCTTCACTGTTTCCAGCGGCAATAGGTACTTCCAATTTGGTGTCGTTGCAATCTTGAAATGTTTGGGTGATCGGCGATTGGTGTCCGTACACGCGAAGTCCCACTTCTAAATTGGGAATACCAGCAAGTCCGTCGACTGTTTTAGCGAGCAATGTTTTCGCTGTCTGAATGCGTGATTCGCCATCCCATTTTGCATTCATACTATTAGATGCATCCAAAATAAAAAGGATACGCGTGGTTTCATCCTGCGCATATGCGGAAGAAAACCCTAATAAAAATGCTATGAATACGAGTTGTTTAATAATCTCCTAAAGTTTCTTCTAATTGACTTAAAGCATCAGCGAGTTGTTCCGCATTCGGGGCAGAGCCGTGCCATTTGTGCGTACCCATCATGAAATCAACTCCTTGACCCATTTCTGTTTTCATAACGATCATGATCGGTTTTTTATTCCCTGTCATTTCTTTGGCTTTTGCGAACGTAGCTTTCATGTTTTCAAAATCATGGCCGTCCATTTCAAGCACTTCCCATCCAAAAGCTTGCCATTTTGCAACAAGATCTCCCATTGGAAGTACATCGTCCAGGTCACCATCAATTTGTCGTCCATTATAATCGATGGTTGCGATCAAGTTGTCAACGCCATTTCCAGCAGCATACATCGCCGCTTCCCAAATTTGACCTTCTTGCAATTCGCCATCTCCGTGTAGTGTATACACCAAAGACTTGTCTCCGTTCAATTTCTTCGATAAAGCGGTACCAATTCCACAAGAAAGCCCTTGCCCCAACGAACCAGAAGCCATGCGAATACCAGGTAATTTTTTGTCTGTTGATGGATGTCCTTGCAAGCGTGAAGACAATTTTCGGAAAGTCGCCAATTCCGCAACATCAAAATAGCCTGCATGCGCCAAAGTACTGTACCAAACAGGAGAAATATGTCCATTGGAAAGATAAAAAACGTCTTCCCCCATTCCGTCCATATCGAAATTCTTTGGATCGTGTTGCATTACATCGAAGTACAACAACGTAAAATAATCAGCACAGCCTAATGAACCTCCAGGATGCCCTGAGTTAACAGCTGATACCATGCGAACAATATCTCTTCTTACTTGCGAAGCGATGCGCTTCAATTCGTGTACTTCCATCAATATTTTACTTTAAAATAGTATTGTAACAGGACAAATCTACGGTTTTGAGGGGTAAATCGGGTTAGCGATAGCGCGAACTTATTCCCAATTTTTAACTTTTTATAAACAATTATTAAAACGTATTGATCTTGTGTTAAGTGATTTTTTTGGTTAAAAACACGGCTATTTTGGCGTGATTTGTTAAATTTAGTCTTCTTCGCTGTGATTAAGGTGAAGTTTTTTTCAATTGACTGCAACTTTTTCGGGTGAAGAGACGTCTTTTGAGATACAATGATGAAACTATCAAACTTATGAAATTATTGAACACCGCAGGGT
>JBNKGN010000208.1:0-6303 GCA_050289845.1 Crocinitomicaceae bacterium
CGAATCGAATTTCATTTACCACCAATTTGAAAGAAGCAGTTGATTTTGCAGAGATTATTTTTCTCGCCTTGCCAACACCTCCAGGGGAGGATGGTTCTGCTGATTTGAGTTATGTGTTAGGCGTAGCGGAAGAATTGGGACAGATCATGACGGAATTTAAAGTGATCGTGGATAAGTCCACAGTGCCAGTTGGAACAGCAGATAAGGTGCATGCTAAAATTGCAGAAACGGCTTCCGTTGAATTTGCAGTAGTATCTAACCCAGAGTTCTTGCGTGAAGGTTTTGCGGTAGACGATTTTTTAAATCCCGATCGCGTTGTCATTGGTGCTTCTGATGAACGTGCAATTCGATTGATGACAGAATTATACAAACCGTTCGTAAAGGAAAATCATCCAATCATTATCATGGATGAGAAATCAGCCGAACTGACCAAGTACGCTGCCAACTCTTTTCTAGCAACGAAAATTACGTTCATGAATGAAATTGCCAATTTTTGTGAGTTGGTAGGAGCAGATGTGGACAAGGTACGTCAGGGGATCGGAACGGATACGCGAATTGGAGCCAAATTTTTGTACCCAGGAATTGGTTTTGGTGGAAGCTGCTTCCCGAAAGACGTGCAAGCTTTGGTGCGAAGTGGTCGTGAAGTTGGATATGATTTTGAAATTATCAATAGCGTACTCGAAGTTAATGACCGTCAAAAGATCAAATTGGTCGATAAAGTGATTAACTATTTTGGCGATGTGAAAGGCAAGAAATTTGCCCTTTGGGGATTGGCTTTCAAACCAGATACTGATGATATTCGCGAAGCATCGGCACTATATATGATCAACAAATTGGTGGGGCAAGGAGCGGAATTGGTTGCCTTTGATCCGGAAGCGGCAGAAAATGTACGTAACTTGATTGGCGATAAGATTCAATACGCAGGAGATCAATATTCCGCTTTGGAAGGAGCAGATGCACTTCTAATTGCTACGGAATGGTCCATGTTTAGAAATCCTGATTTTGATAAAATGAAAGCACTCTTGAACGAGCCAATCGTTTTTGATGGTCGGAATATCTATGAAGTAGAGGCAATGAAAGAAAAAGGATTCTACTACAACTCTATGGGGCGTGCAGCCGCGGTAATTTCCTACGCAAAATGAACGAACAAAAACGAATACTAATTACGGGAGCAGCTGGATTTCTAGGTTCACATCTCTGCGATATGTTCATTGGTAAGGGATACCACGTTATCGCTATGGACAATCTGATCACGGGGCAATTGAAAAATATTGAGCACCTGTTTCCTTTAGAGAATTTCGAATTTTACCATCACGATGTTTCTAAATTTATTCACGTGCCAGGTAAATTGGATTATGTGTTGCACTTTGCTTCACCAGCCAGTCCGATCGACTATTTGAAAATTCCAATTCAAACCTTGAAAGTTGGGTCTTTAGGAATCCACAATTGTTTGGGCTTGGCGAAGGCAAAAAATGCACGGGTGTTAATCGCATCGACTTCTGAAGTCTACGGTGATCCAGAAGTGCACCCGCAAACAGAAGAATATTGGGGACATGTAAACCCTGTAGGACCTCGTGGTGTCTATGACGAAGCGAAACGTTTTCAGGAGGCAATGACAATGGCGTATCATACATTTCATGGATTGGAAACGCGTATTGTACGGATTTTTAATACTTATGGACCACGAATGCGACTGAATGACGGTCGGGTATTGCCCGCATTTATTGGTCAGGCACTTCGAGGCGAAGATTTGACCGTTTTTGGTGATGGCTCACAGACACGCGCGTTTTGTTATGTCGACGATTTAGTGGATGGGATTTATCGTTTGTTGCATTCGGATTATAGCGATCCAGTAAATATCGGGAACCCATCAGAAATTACCATTCGTGAGTTTGCCGATGAAATTATCCAATTGACCGGGACTTCGCAAAAAGTTGTCTACCGCGATTTGCCCGTCAATGATCCAAAACAACGCCGTCCCGATATTACGAAGGCAAAAGAAATCTTGGGTTGGGAACCGAAAATTGATCGCGCCGAAGGACTGAAAAGAACGTATGCCTATTTCAAAAGCCTTTCTCCAGAAGAATGGAACGAAACATCGCATTACAATTTTGATAAGTATATAACACGTTAATGGAGTATTTTGCACACGAGACATCCGTGATAGATGCAGGTTGTTCTATTGGTAATGGAACGAAGATTTGGCATTTCTCGCACATCATGCCCGATTGTGAAATTGGCGCCAATTGTAATATTGGACAAAATGTCGTGATCTCACCTGGCGTAAAACTAGGGTCGAATGTCAAAGTGCAAAACAATGTTTCTATTTATACAGGGGTTATTTGTGAAGACGATGTGTTTTTAGGCCCATCAATGGTTTTTACCAACGTAACCAATCCTCGAAGTGCCGTAAATCGTCGTGATCAATACGCAAAAACGATCGTCAAACGTGGAGCAAGCATCGGGGCGAATGCAACAATTGTTTGTGGACATGATATCGGCGAATTTGCATTTATTGGCGCAGGTGCTGTCGTCACCAAAACGGTTCCTGATTACGCGTTGGTCGTTGGAAATCCAGCGCGGCAAATGGGATGGATGAGCGAATACGGGCACCGATTGGAATTTGATGCCGATGGAAACGCCGTTTGCCCAGAAAGTGGAGAGGGATACAAATTAGAGAATAAAAAGGTTATTAAATTGAACGCATGAGTACAGTTCAAAAAATAAAATTTGCCGTCGTAGGTGCGGGACACATTGGAAAACGTCATGCGGAAATGATTTCTCGCGAGGACCAAGCAGAATTGGTCGCAATGGTCGATGTGCGCAGTAAGGAAGAATGCGATGCACAAGCCTACGATGTTCCATTTTTTAAATCAATCACCGATTTGATTGCTTCTGGAATTGAATTTGACGTTGTCAATGTGTGTACCCCAAATGGTTTGCACGCAGGACAAAGTTTGGAAGCTTTGACAGCAAGCAAGCATGTGGTTTGCGAAAAGCCAATGGGGCTAAGTAAGGACAATTGTGAAAAGGTTATTTTCAAAGCCTTACAAAAGAACAAACACGTTTTCTGCGTGATGCAAAATCGTTATTCACCGCCATCAGAATGGATCAAATCGCTGGTAGAGGATAAAATTCTTGGAGAAATTTACATGGTGCAGCTTAATTGCTACTGGAACCGAGACGATCGCTATTACAAGAAAGGTGGATGGAAAGGAACAGCGGATCTTGATGGGGGAACCTTGTTTACCCAATTTTCGCATTTTATCGACATTATGTACTGGCTATTTGGCGATATCGACAATATTCAAGGTCGTTTTGCTGATTTCTCCCACGCAAATTCCACGGATTTTGAAGATTCGGGATTCGTGAATTTCGATTTCGTAGATGGAGGAATGGGAAGCCTGAACTATTCAACAGCAGTCGCAAACCAGAATCTCGAAAGTTCAATCACGATCATCGCAGAGAATGGAAGCGTTAAAATTGGAGGGCAATACATGAACGAGGTGGAGGTATGTAATATCAAAGGATATGAAATGCCCGAACTCAAAGAATCAAACCCTGCCAATGATTACGGACCGTACAAAGGTTCTGCTGCCAACCATAATTACGTGATCCGAAACGTAATCGACACATTAAAAGGAAATACATCGGCTACTACAAACGCGCTCGAAGGGCTCAAAGTCGTTGAAATTATAGAACGCATATACAAAGTAAGAGATGAACAAATCAATCTATAACGAACTAGTTAGTGGTGACGCATCACTCGGTGTCATCGGTCTGGGATACGTAGGTTTGCCAATTGCACTGGAGTTTGCAAAAAAAATAAAAGTGGTCGGATTTGATATTAATGAAGAACGTGTCGGTTTGATGCGTAACAATATTGATCCGAGTAACGAATTAGACGCTTCCGATTTTGAAGGATGTGATATTACATTTACGGCGAACCCCGATGATTTGGAATCGGTTCGGTTTTTTGTCGTAGCGGTACCAACACCTATTGATGATGCGAATTTACCTAACTTGAAACCGTTGCTCGGTGCAACAGCTACCGTAGGTAAGGTTTTGAAAAAGGGCGATTATGTCGTGTTCGAATCGACAGTGTACCCTGGTTGTACAGAAGAGGATTGTATTCCCGTTTTGGAGCAAGAGTCTGGATTGAAATTCAGAGAGGATTTTATGGTGGGATATTCGCCCGAACGCATCAATCCTGGAGACAAACTCCATACTTTGCAGAACGTCATTAAAGTGGTTTCTGGGTGTTGTGATGATTCTCTCGAAGAAATCGCAAAAACATACGAGTTGGTTGTTGATGCTGGAGTACATCGTGCTGCTTCGATCAAAGTTGCAGAGGCGGCAAAAATTATTGAGAACACACAACGCGACGTGAATATTGCGTTAATCAACGAATTGTCAATCATTTTTGACAAGTTGAAAATCAATACCTACGACGTCTTGGAAGCCGCTGGAACAAAATGGAATTTTTTGAATTTTTCTCCAGGTTTGGTCGGTGGTCATTGTATCGGAGTCGATCCTTATTATTTGACCCACAAAGCAAAACAAGCCGGATACCATTCAAAAGTGATCACAAGTGGACGTTATGTCAACGATTCCATGGGATTTTATATTGGTAAACAAACCGTGAAGAAAATTCTCGCGAAAGGAAAATCCATTCAACACGCAAAAGTGTTGGTGATGGGGGCTACTTTTAAGGAAGATGTCTCAGATATTCGAAATTCCAAAGTAATTGATATCGTAAATGAACTGAAGTCTTTTCAGGTGGAGGTTGATTTGATTGATCCGCATGCGTCCTCGAAAGAAATGGAGCACGAGTACGGTGTTGGGCTTCAAGAAACTCCAACCAATGATTACGATGCAGTTATCGTTGCCGTGAATCACGCAGCATATAAAGAGTTGAAGGAGGCGGATTTTCGTAATATGATGAATGACGATCAAGGTGTTTTTGTTGATGTAAAAGGAATTTTTAAGGGGAAATTCTCCAATCTGGATTACTGGAGTTTGTAACTATGGAGTGGAAGAAAAATATTTTAGTCACAGGAGGTGCTGGATTTATTGGATCGCACTTGATTCGTCTGTTTGTAAATAAATATCCGAACTATCGA
This sequence comes from Crocinitomicaceae bacterium, assembly GCA_050289845.1. Lineage (GTDB taxonomy): Bacteria > Bacteroidota > Bacteroidia > Flavobacteriales_D > Crocinitomicaceae > UBA4466. Next base: position 5,124 of record JBNKGN010000208.1, read on the forward strand.
ATCGTCAATTTCGACAAACTAACGTATGCTGGGAATCTCAACAATTTGGTAGATATCGAAGACAATGTCAATTATGAATTTGTCAAAGGAGATATTTGCTCAGAAACGGATGTGAACGGCGTTTTTGAAATGTTCGCAATTTCAGATGTGATTCATTTGGCCGCAGAATCTCACGTGGATCGATCCATTGAAGGTCCAATGGATTTTGTGATGACGAATGTTGTTGGTACTGTGAATCTAATGCAAGCCGCAAAAAACTTTTGGAACAAGGAGGAGAACCACGTTTTTCATCATGTTTCTACCGATGAGGTATACGGATCTTTGGGGGCAGAAGGCTTGTTCAAGGAAACGACTGGATACGATCCAAGAAGTCCGTATTCGGCTTCGAAAGCGTCTTCCGATCATTTCGTTCAGGCATTTTATCATACGTATGGCGTGCCGATCAAAATTTCGAATTGTTCGAACAACTACGGAAGTCATCAATTTCCAGAGAAACTCATTCCATTAATGATTCGCAATATTATTCACAGCAAGCCACTTCCTGTGTACGGTAAGGGCGAAAATATCCGCGATTGGCTGTGGGTTGTCGATCATGCAAGCGCTATTGATACTATTTTTCACGAAGGTCGTATCGGAGAATCGTACAACGTAGGTGGTTTGAACGAATGGACCAATATTGATTTGGTGCGATTCCTTTGTAAATTGATGGATCAAAAACTGGATCGCACTCCAGGAACTTCAGAAAAGCTAATTTCTTATGTGACCGATCGTGCAGGACATGATCTTCGCTATGCCATTGATGCTACTAAATTGGAAACGGAATTGAATTGGCGTCCGTCAATTACTTTTGAAGAAGGTTTGGAGAAAACAGTGGATTGGTACCTAGAGAATCAAGCTTGGGTTGAACAAGTGACTAGTGGCGATTATTTGGAGTACTACCAAAAAATGTACGCTTCCCGTTAATATGTTTCAGAAATGGTTTGGTAAAAAAGAGGTGCCACTTGCTCCCATCGATTTAGGGCAGTTGGAAACCGATATGCACAGCCATTTAATTCCTGGAATCGACGATGGGTCCACTTCAATGGATACCACAATCGCAATGAACGATCCGGCGATCCGTGAAATCTCTGCTCAGCTCTATTCAGGCGATATCGAATTGCGTCTTCTGCAGGAAATCGAG
>JBNKGN010000209.1:0-6288 GCA_050289845.1 Crocinitomicaceae bacterium
AATCGAAATAATCGAGTGCCACACTTTCGAAAGTATCGTCGCCGGTCAATGTTGCTAACTCGTTGTACAACTCTTCCCAGTAGCGATCTACTTCAAAGCGATCGTCGCATTTAGATAGTTTCCCAATAAACTGCAAGAAGACTTTTTCAAAACTGTACAATCGATTGCGTGTTTTCAGAAAGCGCTGTGTACTTTTTAGTGTATACGGTAATAATTTGTCGTGATTGAGTTCCAGGTGAATTAAAAGCTCCAGCAATTGCGTGAAACTAATGATATCTTCGGTTTGATCCAGATCACTGTCATTCAAAATCCGATTCACCCACTTGAGCGCAGCGGAAAATTCGCCCATTCCTATGTAAGAAACGGCAATTTTAAACTCGAGAAATGCACGTCGTGCCGGAACAATTTTATCGCCATAAAAGTCCAAGCGTTCGTGGACAATTTGAGCGATTTTACTCGCCTCTCCAAATGCTCCTTTTCGCAAGTACATACTTAATTCGATACTATTAATACTCGAGAACAATTTGATTTCGAGATCTTCGTTCGCTGTTACCGTATTCGCAAACGCTTTCAATTGATTCAAATAATTGATCGAACTTTTGTAATCGCCAATTTTATCCGAAATATAAATAGCGTTGGTGAGCGCCGAAATGTATTTGTTGACTTCTATTTTACCTTGTTGAACATCTTCTTCAAAACACGCTAAATTCTTCCGTAATGCCGCCAATGATTTCGGTAAATCTGCGATTGCGTAATAAAACGCGCTCAAAATATGATAGTAGAGATATTTAGCTTCTGTCGGCAGCACATCCGCATCAATGGAACCGTCCAGAAGATGCGTACACATTTCGGTATACTGTGCGACATCTTCCTTGGATCGTGCCACGCCTTTTTTCGACATGTGAGCGAACAAGCGGCTTTTAATTTGCCAGAAAAGCGCATAATTCTGAAGTGCGCGAATTTGTGTATTCTCTTGTTCCGTAAAGGCATCCATTTCCTCGAAGGAAACGCCGTGATATCCAGAAGACTCGAAAATTCGTTTTTGTTTACTTGAAATTTCCAGTAAGAGTGCAGGTTTTTCGTTTTTCAACGCCAATTTTTCTGCACTTCTGAGAATCCGTCGACTTTGATCGTACAATGAGCGATCGTACAGAATGTCTGCAGCGTGTAACATTTTATGAATCTGTGCTTCCGTAGATGCCGAACAATGAAATGAATCGAGGGCACTCAGAATATGATCGTAAAGGCGTTTTTTGGTTATCGAAAAGCGATTGAGAAATGCCTCGCCTTCGAAATGAACGAAAAGATGTTGTTCGTCATAACTTTCTTGTTTGTCGAGATAGTCAAAAATACGCACGTAATTATTCTCAGCTCCAATCGTGTGGCGCGAGGACATTAGTTTAAAATACCGTTTTTCCGATTTAGACATTGATTTGACAAGATCAAACAATGCTTCATTTACCTTTCCAGACATGTATATATTTTATGATTTCACAAGCAGTACACCTAAGATAAACAAAGTAAAGTCTCCTTTTTTGAAGAACATTTGAAGTGTATATTTTATTTATTCAACGGAAAGAGCGCACAAAAAAAGGCGCTTTTAAAAAAGCGCCTTCGATATCGTTTCAGGATTTAATCATCCTGCATCTGGATCTGCATTTGGATCTGTAATTTCACCGTCGTCATTTGGACCACCTCCCTGAGATGTTCCCGGATCTGGAAGAATAACACCTGTGTTCTCAGGACCTTCTTTTGAAGTTGCCCCGCTTGTTCCACGCGCATTCTCAGAACCTGAATCCCATGTAGGAATTTCCACGTCTTCTGATGCTGGATTGATTTGTTGTTTCTGACACGAAACAAAGCTCAATCCGAAAACCACTGCTGATATGTAAATTACTTTTTTCAACTCTATTCTTAATTAATTATCATCGAGAGTATTAACAAATATAAACCATTAGTTCGAATCTTCCAAATTTTCCACCTTAAATTTGAGCAAAACGTAGGTTCCATTGATTGAACCGTCTTCACCAATGATTTCAGCGGGACCGATTAGCTCCATATCCTGATTGGTAAGCTTCCTCATCAACTCTATTCGTTTGGTGGTAATTTCCATTCCTTGTGAACGATGATCGCCACTTTCGGTGCCTTTTCGCGAAAGACTTTGCTTCACGCCTATCCCATTATCTTCTATTAAAATTTCGAGAAGATCGTTCTTCACAGAGACATCGATTTTAATATGTCCTTTCACTTCTTCTTTCGGCAAAATCCCGTGAATGATACTGTTCTCGACAAATGGCTGCATAATCATCGCGGGGATTCTGTATTGATCGAGATTTAAATTATGCGTGTCAATGGTGTAATCGAAGCGATCGCGAAAACGCATAGACTCCAACGACAGATACAACTCTATGCGCGAAAGTTCTTCCTCCAGTTCTATCGAATTGTCTTCCCAATTGGCAGAATCCAAATTTTTCCGAATCAATTGTGCGAAATTCGTCAGGTATTTGTTCGCCGAAAGTCGATCGCGTGTATTGATAAAATACTGAATTGAATTGAGCGAATTGAAGATAAAGTGACGGTTCATACTTGCATTCAATGATTTTTGCTCCAATGCCATCAAACGCGCTTTGTACGCCAACATCTCGTTTTCATTTAATTGTTGAATCCGTCGGATCCGTAGGCGGAAAGCCAAAATGATTAAGAGTCCTACAAAAAGAATGCACAAGGCGATAAACCACCATGTTTTGTAAAACGCTTCATTGATGATAAAAGGCATCGCAAGTGTTTTCGATATTTTCCCGTCTATGTTTACCGCGCGTACTTTCAGCACGTATTCGCCCGCAGGCAAGTTGGTAAAGGTTATCGTGGATACAGACGTTAACGGCGACCACTCCTCACTCAATCCTTCTAATAAAAACTGGTATTTCAGATTGTCGTGATTGATGAGCGAAATACCGTCCAATTCAAAAATCAAATTGTTCTTGTTGTACGCTAACTCCAAGGCTACCGGGAATCCATTTTCATCTCGCTCTTTTGAATACGCCGAATAATTGAACGGTTCGTAGTTGAGCAACATCGCTTTCAAGCTAATTCTTGGCAGTGATTCTTCCGAGGCGTGGATTTCATTGTGAAAACATACGAGTCCAGAGGAAGTTCCAAACCAAAAGTTGTTCTTCGCGTCAAAAAAACCGGAATTTAAATTCGTTTCTAAATCGGGAATCCCGTCGCCGATTCCATAACGTTTGGCAACTATTTTACCCGAAAGATTACTGAGAAGAAACAAACCATTATTGGTTCCTACGTACAATTGTTTGTCACTATAATTCAAGAAATTGATGAAATTCGCCCGAGAATCGTTCTCAAGGAGGATAAATTGTTCGACACGACCATTTTTTAAGTTGTAGAGTCCCCCCTCTGATCCAAACCAAATCGTTCCGTTTTCATCTGCGACAATATTATAAATGACCTGATTGATATTCTGAATGGGGTAGAAATCATTGTTTTTGTACACGAACAATCCGAGATTACTCACGCAATACAATACGCCATCAACAATCTCCATGCCTCGCACCGTTCCTAAATATTCCTTGCTACGCGATCCAAGCTTTTTGCATTGACCGTTTCGATAGATAGAGACACCGTCATTTCCTCCGATATACATCGAATTTGAATTGGTTTTTGCGAAAGAAACGATCTTCTCTCCAGGCAACCCTTTTGTATTTGCCGCTGTATAAACGTGTACCTCTCCGTCTGAGCCTATGGATACCAGTGAATTATGCGTTCCAAACCAATTTTTCCCGTCGACATTTTTGATACTTGCCCAAATATTCAAATTAGGCGTCCCGATATCAATGAGTTCTGCTTTGCCCGATTTGGTTCGATGAATAATCCCTTTATCAAAACTTCCGAGATAAAAATCACCGTTATTGCTCTGGAATCCTGTCATGAATAAATCGGATAAAAAACCGCTGGACTGATCGTAATACTTGAGTTTCAACCCTGGAAATCGGAAAATCCCACGTCCCTGCGATCCCATCCAAATATTTTGATCACTGTCCCGAAAAATACAACTGATACTGTTGGTAGGCAATCCCGATGACTCAGTGAATAAAACCACATCCCCTTGCCCATCTGTGCGCGTTACCCCTTCGTTTCCGAACAACCAGATTACATTGTCGTCATCGAGAAATGCGCCATGCAATCGCGTGATATATGCTGGATTGGTGAACGTTATTTTTTTCGTTGTAAGACTTTTTCGAATCAGGAGGGAATCGTAAGTGGTAAATATAAGTTCGGCGTCGTTTCCTGTAACACCTGAAAAAGAGTGATCACCGAATTCTGGCAAAAAAACAAATGTTTTCAAATCAGTCGTTGCTATCACTCCAACTTTTGTCGCCAAATAAAGAGTGTCTCTCACCACAAATCCTGATCGGACACGGTCTCGTTTTTCGTCGCCCAGATTGATTTTCACCAAAGTGGTTCCTTTTAACTCAAAAAGTCCGCCGCCGTTCGACAAAACAATCAATCGATCACGAAATTTTTGAATTTTAAGTACGGGTCGGGATTTGTCTTCGCCCGTAAATCCAAATTTGGAGATTTTTCCATTTTTGATGCTTGAAATTCCGCCGTCGTGCCCGACCCAAATCGTTTCTTCGAAATAGTCGAGACTGGTAATGCGGTTGTTCAATAAGCCCTCTTTGGACGAATAGGTCACGAACTCCCCACCGTTGAATCGACTCAATCCACCAATAGTTCCGATCCACAAATAACCGTCTTTATCTTGTGTGATGGCGGAGACCTGTGATTGCGGCAAACCATCCTCCGTCGTGTAGTTGACGAAAGAAAATTTTTGAGAAAAGGCCGTTGTACTGACAAACAACAACAGCAAACAGAGAATTCGGATCATTTACATTTCTTTAAGCATCTTGATGAAATCGGTAACGCGATTGCGCGCGATCGGCACTTTGATCCCCCCTTCTAACACGGCAAAATGTCCATCTTCATTGATGTATTCACGCATCAAACTTAAGTTGATAATGTGTGATTTGTGGACCCGACTGAATTTCGCAGGGTTCAATAAGTTTTCGTAGATTTTAAGTGTTCGCGTATCGAGATAACGGGAACCATCTTTGAAATAAATCGTCGTACAATTCCCGCTTGCTTCAAGGTGCGTAATGGTATCATCATCGACTAACTTCAAGCCTTTCGTATGAGAAATCGCGATACGATTACTGGTTTTGTTGTTCAATAAATTGTGCGACAAGTCCTTCAGTGAATCGAAATAGGTTGTATAATTTTCCGGGGTTTCATTGAAAACAGAACGCGTTTCAACGACACGTTTCACAGCTAATTGTAACTCATCAATATCGATTGGTTTGAGCAAATAATACACAGCACTTGCATTGAAAGCGCGAATGGCGTAATCCTTAAATGCTGTCACGAATACCACGAGAAAATCCTTGTTTTGTATTTCTTCTAGCAACTCAAAGCCTTCGGATCCAGATGGCATTCGAATATCCAAAAATACCACGTCAGGACTGGAAGCTTCTATAATTGCTTTCGCCTGCTCCTTTCGTGAAGCCTCTCCAATGACTTCCACTTCAGGACAGTATTCTTCTAGCAACATGGACAGGTTTTTTCGTGCAAACTCTTCGTCGTCAACAACAAGGGCTCTTAGTTTCATAATGGTGCAGTTTTGATATGAATCGAATATAGTACTTTCCGATGAAACACACAGGCGAATTACCACCGATTCATTGGTTTGGGGCTCATTTAAACGTCCCGTCGTTACCGTTTACTAAATCTCAACAACAGTTTAAGTTTTTTCTAAAAATGGAAAGAACAATGGCTGTATCTTAGTAACATATCCATCTACATAAAACTTTTATTATGAATACTTTATTGACTACTACAACGCAACTTATCTGGATCTTTAACGACAACGGAAATTAATCCTATCGTTCTTTAAACCTCTATTTTTTCAAGTATATCCTGAACGGTTTCTGTCGCTTCCAGGTGTGTCATGTGCCCTGCATCGACCAAATGCAATCGATGGGAACACTCCTTCATCAGGCGTTTCATCGTGCTTAAAGGTGCAATACGATCTTTCACTCCGTGAATTACATGAACTTTAGCTATTTCTGAGCACACTTCTTTGGTAAAATCCTTTCGTACGCTCATTGCGATACTTGCAATTCCAATCGCTTCAACACTCATTTTATTTGCTTCCTGAATCAAATTTGCTACCGCCCACGGATGGTTTTCGGGCACTTCGAATAAATTCGGAAT
>JBNKGN010000210.1:0-6287 GCA_050289845.1 Crocinitomicaceae bacterium
AGTTAGGGCGCAAAAAGGAAGCCATCGCGCAGTTTAAATTATGCTTGCAGAAGGATAGAAAAAAAGCTTTGGAGATATTTGATTTCCATCCAGCCTTGAAAAACGTTCCAGAATTCGTACTTTTGGGCGATCAATAAAACAAGTATGAATTTCGAACTCTCCTACGTACCAGACAGAACGGTCAAACCAAGAACGTCAGGTGTTACAATGATGATGGATAAAGGGTTGAGCTTGCGCGAAACCGAAAATTTTATCGAAGCATCGGGTCATTTAACCGACATTATCAAATTCGGATTTGGAACGTCATATGTGACGAAAAATCTGACCGAGAAGATTAAGTTGTATCAGGATGCAGGAATCAAACCGTATTTCGGTGGGACGCTCTTCGAAGTTTTTTACGCCAGAGGTCAGTTTGAAGACTATTTGCGCGTTTTGGATAAATTCAATTTGGATCTTGCTGAAATTTCTGATGGTTCTATCATCATTAATCACGATGAAAAATGTGAGTTGATTCAGCGTATGTCCAAAGACCGTACGGTGTTAAGTGAAGTAGGATCGAAAGATTCAGGAATATTGATCTCACCAGCACGTTGGATCAAAATGATGTCAACCGAGTTGGAAGCAGGTTCCTGGAAAGTAATTGCCGAAGGACGTGAATCAGGAAACGTAGGCGTTTTCAGACCGAATGGAACGGCACATACGATGTTGATCAACCGAATCATCGCGAAAGTGAATCCCAACGACATTTTGTGGGAAGCACCGCAAAAAAATCAACAAGTTTGGTTTATTAAATTGTTCGGAGCAAACGTAAATCTTGGAAATATTGCCCCTAACGAAATGATTCCTTTGGAATGTTTACGTCTTGGCTTGCGTGGAGATACGTTCTTTGATTTTCTACCAGAAGATTATGCAGAGCGCTTGAAACAAGTCAATTCAGACGACGAAGAAGAAGCCTAAATCATGCCGTTTCGCAAGGAGAAGGAAATTCAAGGACACTCCGGAGCGATCTATTCCTGTTCGTATGACGGGGAATTCCTTTATTCAGGAAGTGCCGATAAGTTTGTGGCGCGTTGGTTGACAGATGAGGGCATTCAGGACAAATTTGCAATCAATTTTGAACACGCGCTGTACTGCATTGCTACCTTTCAACAGTTTTTGCTGGTCGGTAGGTCAGACGGTGGTTTTCACGTTTTTAATACAGCTACGCGAACCGAAGAACATTATTTCACACAACATACGAAGGCCATTTTTTCTATTGCGGTAAATGCAGAGAAAGCACACTGCTACTTAGGGGATGCGGATGGAAACCTAAGTGTTTGGAATTTGACTTCCTGGGAATTGTTGCTTTACCTGCCGTTGGACTCTGGTAAAATTAGAGATATTGCGGTACACCAGGAGGGAAAAAAAATCGCTGTTTGTTCACAAGATGGAACCCTACGTGTCTTCGATACCGAAAATTTTAACGAAATCCATACCATTCAAGCACATAAGGACGGAGCAACATCTGTGTGTTTTCTTCCGAATAGCGAGTTGCTTGTCTCTGGAGGAAAGGATGCAATGTTGCGCTTGTGGGATGTTTCAACAGAGAAGTGCCTGAAGGAAATTCCCGCACACAATTTTGCGATTTACAGATTGGTATGCGTCGGCGATCAACTTGTTTCGGTGAGCCGGGACAAAACCATTAAAGTTTGGTCAAGAGATCTCGATTTCCAACAGCGATTGGATCAAAAAGACGGGGGACACCGTCACTCTATCAACGATTGTGTTCGCCTTGACGAAGACTACTTTGCAACCTGCGGCGACGACAAACGCATCATTCTTTGGAAAATGGAGCGTTGAGGATATTTCGTATCGCACATTTCACCGTTTAATCAATAGTAACTGCCGATTGCTTTATAAAAGTAAAAGTGATTTGGAATTTGTACAGAATGCCTGTATCGTTGTAGAAACGTCTATTTATGAAAATTACAGCGATTCTTTACATTATGTTGATAGGTGCAACTGCGTTTGCTCAAAATGCCACCACACTAGAACACAACAACACAAGAGCGACACTTTCCACGAACGGTACATTCTTTTTTGATCCTGTTACTAATGAGGCAGGATACGAAGTGCCAAAAGATTCTGGAATCAAAGCGGTCTACAGCATGCGTTTTCACTACGCAGCAAAAACACAACAGGATTCGATTTTACTTTGTCTCGGTGGATTGACTCCTCAGGGTACAGATGTACAGGCGGGACCATACAGAACTACGCATTCATACGATTCTACTTATACGAATATGCACGATGGCGTTTATTGGGAAATCTGTCAGGAAGAAATTGATACGTATCGAATTTGGTGGGAAGCATGTAATGGTCAAAATGCAGATCCGAATGACTGCGTGAATGTTACGACACCATCCAACGCGATTTTGGATAAAATTTACTCATGGCCTGTGCACGGAAATACGTTGAACGGCGAAAATTATTTTCAGGCGCCGTATTTCGACCATCCAGAGAGCTCCAATGGGGTGTACGATCCTAGCAATGGAGATTATCCTTTGATTAAAGGTTGTTGCGCGACTTATTTTGTTCAAAACGATGACGTGACTCATTCCAATTCTGGGACAGCACCAATCGGTATCGAAACGCATTATATGTTTTATCATTTTAAAAATTGGGGGACGCTCAATAACGTAACCTTTGCAGAAGTTAAAATTCGAAATTTGAGCAGTGTCGATTATCAGGATTTTAATTATGGGGTTTATTTAGACATGGATCTTGGAAATCCGTTTGATGATTATTTTGGTTCGGATTCTACGCTGAGCATGTTGTTTTCGTACAATGCAGATAATTTGGATGAAGACAATGCACCAGCGCTCGGCTATGGCGTTGATCCGCCTGCCTTTGGTCTTGCGTCGTTAGATCAAGCAGCGACTACCGCATTAATCCCGATGGTCACGAACACTCCTGTAGAAGTTTGGAACCAAATGAACGGCATTTATCCTAATGGAACAGCAATCGTAAACCCTCAGGGTGATACCACGAAATTTTTATTCAATGGAAACCCTCATTTTATGAGTTCCTGGAGCGAAGAAAATTTAGGGTCTGTACCTTCGGATCGAAGAGGCTTGCTGACGACACAACATGGCCCTTTTATGGCAGGAGACGAAATTGTGCAGACTTACGCATTTGTGTATTCGCGCACTGGAAATCGCCTGGAGAACGTGGACCAATTATATGCCGATGTAGCCGAAGTACACGCATTTTATGATACTATCGCCAATGCGCATTGCGAAGACGGAATTTTAACTGTCGAGAAATTGACCCTCAACGATTTTGTTGTCGCGCCCAATCCAGCGAGTGCAACGGTGACCATTTTCGCAGATGCAGAAATGAATTTTGATCTGCAAGTATTTGATGCGTCAGGAAAACAAGTGTCGGAAGCGGTTTCCAGCAAATTCGGTGAACTTACTTTCGATGTCAGTGCGATTGAGAATGGCGTATACTTACTTGTGCTTACTTCCGACGATCAGCAGCTCACCAAGCGATTGGTTGTGGCGCACTAGCATATTCCAAGGGTGAAAATCAGTTGAATTTTCAAAGAGAAAAAAGAGACATTTTGGCGTGCAGTCGTGAATTTCGTTACCACCGAGATTCACGATTGACACCCCTTTATTTTGTTCTCAAAGTGAACTGTCCAATAAGTCGTCTTGAACTTTTTCGTGTTCTTCAAAGGTAAATTCAAGTCGTTTCTTTTTAACCTCAGCGTTTTCATCAATGATTACTGTTCTTGTTTGATACGGCGTTTTCCACTGTTTATAAATCATATAAGCGGTTACGCTCAAACCAACGAGAAATATAGGGTAAATGGTGTCAGCCATACTCATTTGACCAATCATTTTAGAAATGCCTCTCAAGTAACTAAGTGCAAGCAGGACGGGAACCATCGTAATTACATGAGTTTGTCCTTTAAAAGTGCCCACAATGCCCCAAATAGGGAAAAGTACACCAAGTGCGGCGATCAGCAATAGAATTTCTGGAGAATTGCCGAAGGATTCGCTTAGGAGAAGGAAAATTGCCGCGATACGAAAGACAATAATTATTCCAAGGAACCCAATAAATGTTGTCCACAGATTTCGCGTTTTTTCGTAAAGATATTTCGATGGTATCTGAGAAAGTATTTTTGCCAATTCCTCTGCACTAATCTCCACTTTGTCTCGAAGTGAATCAAATGTCTCTTGATGCGATTTTCCTTCTGTGAAAATATATTTGTGTCCGGTTTTACGTGCTTGTCTTTTTGTCATGAGTAGTTGAAAATGGGGAAATTAAAAATAAGGGTGGATACAGAGTTTGTTGGATGCAAAAGGGAGGATATACTTACTTTTCGATAGGTAGTTCAATTCCTTCTTCATCACGGAGTCGTGCTGTTTTACCTCTGGTGCTTCTTCCAATTTTCCTTTAGTTTTGCCATTTTTTTTGCATCCTTCAAATCATTATTTTCAATGAATTCTTCGATGTAGCCACAATCACTGCAGATATAAGTAGACACGAATAATCGACTCCAATTGGAAATAGGAATGCTTGATCGATCGCCGGATTTGGTTTGACCTTCATCGGAGTAAATTTCGGTGCCGTTACATTTAGGACAAGTAGATGTTGTTTTCATCCAATGAATATACAAGGAAAACATCAATTTTTCGAATCGAAAACGAAGGGAGGAGCCGAAATCCCCTTAAATTTGAAGGAAAAGGCCGAAGCGTATGAACCAAATTCAAATTATCCGAAAGGAAACCACGCATTTGAACCGCTGGTCGGGAGGGACAACGCGTGAGTTGTTTATTTTTCCAGAAACGGCGACCTATGCTGCTCGAAATTTTTTGTTTCGCTTGAGTATTGCTACCATCGAGGTGGATACTTCAGATTTTACACCGCTCGAAGGAGTGCGTCGTGTGACATTAATTTTGGATGGATCCATCAAATTGCACCATAAGGGACACTATTCAAAAACAATCCATCCATTCGAATCCGATTCGTACGACGGAGGTTGGGAATCACGCTCTGAAGGTCAGTGTACCGACTTTAATTTGATGCTTCGGGAAAATGTGCAGGGAACAGTGAAAGTTCATTCCGTTATGAATGGCGACAATGTCGATCTCGGAGATGCAACAAAAATGCGGATCATGTATGTGCATTCAGGAAGTGTTTCTATTGATGGGATGTTGTTGAACGCAGGAGATGCGGTTGTCGTGCCTCAGGCAATAGCACAAGAGAAAATCCGATCAAACGATACGAGTATTTTAATTTGTTGTGAAATAGAAGGGATATAAAAAAAGCGACCCATTTCTGAATCGCTTTGTTCGGTGCCCACGACTAGATTCGAACTAGCACGAGCATAGCTCACCACCCCCTCAAGATGGCGTGTCTACCAATTTCACCACATGGGCATTTGTCTTCTTTTATCTAAAATTTCCGATCGTTTTCGGATGCCCAAAAGAGCTAGAACCAAGAAGGAGTGCAAATATAAAGGATTGAATCGAAATTCAATTAAATTCTGAAAAATTAATCCATGTCAGTCGAAATTCCAACCGTTTTCGTATCCACGCAATGGCATACGCACATGTGCTTAAAATAAACCGTTATTGTACGTATTTTTTAACCGCTATTTCAAAGTGGTTTTTTGTAAGTGTAAGAAAAACAGCGGATTATTTTTTATTCGGGTGGAGAGTACACTTCTTTGTATGGAGGAATGTTTTCGATCTTTCACAATTTGTTTGTAATTTAATGCCACAATTTTGATTCGTGAACTGTTGGCGAATTAGGACGTGGACCTGCTATTACACGTGTTGCTGCCTTGGTGTTTCGAATACACATCAACCTAAATGTTGAAGACAATAAATATTGCTATAGCTGAAGATCATGATCTTCTTCGTCAGGGATTGGTCTCGGTTTTGAGCGCTGAACCTCAGTTCAATGTCCAGTTCAATGTCGGAAATGGAGAAGATGTCATGCGTATGCTTCGAACGAAAGAGGTAGAAGTACTCTTGTTGGATTTGGACATGCCAGTGATGTCTGGTGTTGAAGTATTGCGCAAGGTTAAAGAAGAAGCCTTATCCGTCAAATGTATTATGCTGAGCATGCACTATTCTCGTTATTTCGTGATGGAATGCATTGCGATGGGAGCGAGTGGTTTTTTGGCGAAAAATACCAATGTCGAAAAAATAATCGAAGCGATCGAAAGTGTCCACAAGTTCGGATTTTTTATGAACGACGATGATTCTACCGCCTTTTTGGCAGACGAAATG
>JBNKGN010000211.1:0-6276 GCA_050289845.1 Crocinitomicaceae bacterium
GAGGCTATGTTCGGAAATTTGTAGATGCTTAACGGTGAAGAATTAAAACTTCACGTAATGACCAGTATCATTACTTGTACTATTTCAAACATACTTTCTTATTTCGACATACATGAATTCATTAAGTTGTAGAAGTTACAATTGTTAGAAGTTCTGAATGCGTTAAGCTCTATTTCCTTAATAGATTGCTATGTTCACATATTTTTAGTTTTTTAATAAGGAGTGCGCTTCTATTTCAAACGGCTTGGTTACTCATTACTTGGTTAAACAATTGCGACACAGTCTGTGTCATTAAACCTAAAAGGCATGATTCGTCGAAACGAATTATTTCATGCACAATTGTTGCTTGATGTTCGCTTCGTCTGATTGGTGAACCAAACCAGCGTGTGTCAAGTTTCGCTTTTGCTTTTTAGTCTTCTTTGTTAAGATGTGACTTTTAAAAGCATGCTTTCTTTTGATTTTACCGCTTCCAGTTACTGTGAATCGCTTCTTTGCACTGGATTTAGTTTTCATTTTTGGCATCTCTCTTCAATTTTAAGTTACCCTATTTAGCTTCTTTTCTTCGCAAAGCCTTCTCTGCGAAGTAATATTTATGTTTAAATAACGTATGCTATTTCTTTTTCGGGTTGATCATGATCGTCATGCGTTTCCCTTCCAATTTCGGCATTTGTTCTACAACACCACAATCGGCCAATTCTTGGGCAAGTTTCAATAACAAGATCTCTCCTCTGTCTTTAAATACAATCGTACGACCGCGGAAAAATACATACGCTTTCAATTTACTTCCTTCTTCCAAGAATTTTCGAGCATGTGCCAATTTAAAGTTGAAATCGTGATCGTCAGTGTTCGGTCCAAAACGGATCTCTTTGATGACCACTTTACTTTGTTTGGCTTTTAGCTCTTTTTGTTTTTTCTTTTGTGTGTAAAGGAACTTCTTGTAGTCGAGAATTTTACAAACCGGTGGATCTGCTTTCGGAGAAATTTCAACGAGGTCCAATCCTTCCGCTTCTGCCATACGCAATGCTTCAGGAGTCGGAACTACTTGCGGTTCACTTCCCTCAACAACCAAACGAATGTCACGCGCGGTGATTTTGTCGTTGATTCTATGAAGAACTTTTTCTTCTCTCTTTACAAATTTCTTTTTAGGTCTTCTCATTAAAATATTTAAACGTTAGTTGACAGTTCCTTTTCAATCGCAGTGTTGATAAAATCAGCAAAAGATTCCAAACTCATGGATCCCAAATCCCCTTCACTTCGCTGGCGTACAGAGACTTCGTTTTTCTCAACTTCTTGTTCTCCGATGATCAGCATAAATGGGATTTTCCCAAGCTCAGATTCGCGTATCTTTTTACCTATCTTCTCGTTACGATCGTCAACGAATCCGCGAATATCGTAATTTTTTAGCACTTTCAAAACATTTTCAGCGTATTCATTGTATTTGTCGCTGATCGGTAAAATCGCAATTTGATCCGTTGCTAACCAAAGAGGGAAATCACCCGCACAGTGCTCTAACAGTACCGCTACGAATCGTTCCATCGATCCAAATGGTGCGCGGTGAATCATCACAGGACGGTGTTTTTGGTTGTCCGCTCCAGTGTACTCCAATTCGAAACGCTCCGGTAGATTGTAGTCCACTTGGATAGTTCCCAATTGCCACTCACGTCCCAATGCATCCTCTACCATAAAGTCCAACTTTGGACCGTAAAATGCAGCCTCACCATATTCGACTACGGTTGGGAGTGCTTTTTCGGCAGCCGCCTCGATGATCGCACGTTCTGCTTTTTCCCAGTTTTCGTCCGATCCAATGTATTTTTCAGGTGTTTCAGGATCACGCAAGGAAATTTGTGCCTTGAAATTTTGGAAATCCAATGTCTTGAAGATGTACAACACCAAATCGATCACCTTCTTAAATTCGTCTTTTACTTGATCTTGTGTACAGAAAATATGCGCGTCATCTTGCGTAAAACCACGTACACGCGTCAATCCATGCAATTCACCTGATTGCTCGTAGCGATACACTGTTCCAAACTCTGCAAAACGCGTCGGAAGATCTTTGTAGGATCTCGGACGTGACTTGAAAATTTCACAGTGATGCGGACAGTTCATAGGTTTCAACAAAAATTCTTCATCCTCATCGGGTGTATTAATTGGTTGAAACGAATCTTTTCCGTATTTCGCGTAATGTCCTGAACACACATACAATTCTTTCGAACCGATATGCGGTGTGATTACTTGATCGTAACCTGCTTCTCGTTGTGCTTTTTTTAGGAAGTTTTCCAGACGCTCTCGAAGTGCAGCACCTTTAGGTAACCACAAGGGCAATCCTTGTCCAACACGATTCGAAAAAGTAAACAAATCCAATTCTTTTCCCAGTTTTCTGTGATCGCGTGCTTTTGCCATCTCCAGTTTTTCAAGGTATTCGGTGAGTTCATTGTTTTTCGGGAAAGTAATTCCGTAAATACGTGTCAATTGTTTGCGTGTCTCATCACCGCGCCAGTAGGCTCCTGCAATGGATGTCAATTTCACCGCTTTGATATATCCAGTGTGCGGAATATGTGGTCCACGACAAAGATCTGTAAAGTTGCCTTGCGTGTAGAAAGTGATCGTACCATCGTCCAATCCTTCCAACAGTTCCAACTTGTATTCGTCGCCTTTTTCTTCGAAGTAAGCAACGGCTTCAGATTTCGAAATATCTTGTCTCACGTAGGCATTTTTTTCCTTCGCGAGTTCTTTCATTTTCTGCTCGATTTTAGCCAGATCCGCCTCCGTAATGTTGTATTCCATGAAATCTACATCATAGTAGAAGCCATTTTTAATCGGAGGTCCAATCGCCAATTTTACGCCAGGATAATAAAATTCAATCGCTTCTGCCATCAAGTGTGCAGATGAATGCCACATGGTTGATTTACCTTCCGTGTCGTTCCAGGTTAGTAATTGAAGGTTGGCATCTTCTTCAATTGGGCGCACTGCGTCCCTAACTTCGCCGTTAATTTTTGCGGCTAGAACGTTTCTCGCAAGACCTTCGGAAATACTCAAAGCAATGTCCATCGCTGAAGTACCTTGTTCCACTTGTCTCACGGAACCATCGGGTAAAGTAATGTTAATCATCTTGTGTTTCGAATTTTAGAGTTCAAAGATAGTGAAACCAAGGTATTGACAGCGTATTTTTAGGGAATATTGAAGGGATTGTTTTTTCGCCATCCAAAACTAAATTACAAGCAACGATAATTTGAACATCCTACCGAAATTTCATCCGAAAAATACACAACAAGCACAGAGCGATTGAGACCACGTAGTTGTTGGCTACAAAATGAATTCCTTTCCAAATCGAAGAATTGCGTTTTATAGTGCCCGCGCAGCGGTTTGTGTCCTTCGAGCGCACAAGAAGGATTGTGGTAAAAAGTAGAAGCACGTTTTTAAACACAAAGGCACGATGTTTTTTCAAAACACGCAACAAGTATAGAGTGAGTGACGCCACGTAGTTTAAGCCGCTAAATGAATCCCATTCCAAATCAAAGAATTACGTTTTATAGTGCCCGCGCAGCGGTTTGTGTCCTTGGAGTCCAAAGATCTGGTGTTTTTAAGTAAATGTTGCAATAAAAACCGTATTTATACCCTTGAATTTGAAATGCTTGAGATTTACTTTAGCGGATTCATTTGAGAGAATTGCACTTTTATAAATCACCCTTTGTTTATTTGACACCACTCTTCATCGTTGGAGTGCTAGCCGGGGAGTTGATACCTCCTGTTTTTGCTGATTTTTTGTGGTTTTCATTTGTGCCAATTGGAATTCTATTGATACTTGGGCGTCGTGCTTCAAAACTTTTTTTTCCATTACTTTCCGTTGCCCTATTTTGCTTTGGTATTGGCACTAATCAATCGATTCGAGAATCAGTTGGGACACTAATTCATAAAAATGTTCCGAGAACCGCAAAAGTGATCGAAGCGGAACCCTCCAACAATACATGGAAAAAGCTATTGATCGAGGTAAAAGCAGAAAAACGGGGCAACCAATGGTGCACCAGAAAAGAAAAGGTGGTACTGTATTCAAAAGATAGCTTTCATAAAGGGGATATTTTTCTATTTCGCGCGAATCTCCAACCAATTAAAAATTCTGGAAATCCAGGAGAGTTTGATTTACAGGGATATTGGCACGGTAAGAACATCGTTTCCATGGGGTTTTTAGCAAGTGAAGATTATACCCTTTTGGATTTTGAAAAATCCAGTCGCTTGAGTCAGTTTTTCGAAGGCTTGCGTTCACATCTCACAACGCAACTCGAACGTCATTTGTCGCCGCAAGAAGCTTCATTGGCGAAAGCACTTCTCCTGGGGGATAAAAGTACCCTTTCACCTGAAACGCGAGAAGCATTTAGCAGGGCTGGAGCCATGCACGTCCTGGCTATTTCTGGATTACACGTTGGAATCATCATGTATTTGCTGTTTTTCTTGCTAAAACGCTTGCATCGCTGGATTTCAAAGCGAACAGCGATTATTATTTCTATCGCATTTATATGGATTTTTGTTGGGGTGACTGGCGGTGGTGCCTCGGTCATGCGGTCTGCATTGATGTTTAGTATTTTGCTCATCGGGCAGCAAATGGGGCGGAGTGGAAACAATTTCAATACCCTATTCTTTAGTGCATTCGTACTACTGTTAATGCAGCCCTTGTTGATTTTTGATCTTGGATTTCAACTTTCGTACGGGGCGATGCTGGGCATTTTTCTTTTCTTCGAGCGAATTCAAGGTCTCGTAACCGTTTCTTCGAAATGGCTCCAGAAAGCATGGGACGGAACGGCATTGGGAATCGCTGCTCAAGCGTTGACTATTCCCCTGGTGCTGTATTACTTTCACCAGTTTCCGAATTATTTCTGGCTCACGAATCTCGGAATCATGGTTTTGGCAGGAGCCATTCTGGCGGTAGGGCTATTGTTTTTTAGTGCAAGTGCCATTCCGGGTTTGGGATGGTTGCTCGCAGTTTTGCTGGGTTGGGCTGTTTGGTTCTTATTGATCTTTGTCGGCTGGATCGACGCACTGCCGAGCGCTGTAGCCGTTGGGTTTGCACCTGGATTTTTGGAGATAATGCTCTTTTACGTATCCATTATTATGCTTTCCTGGCAGTTTAGGAAACGATGGATTCCGATTGTTGGTGGATTGTCACTCCTCACGCTGCTTTCTTTCTGGCAATTCAATCGATACGAATTATCGGTGAAGCAGGAAGTGGTTGTTTTTAACAGTAATCAACCAGTAATTGCTGTCAAATTTGGAAAAACGATCTATGGGTTTTACAGCAGCAATAATAAAGTGAAAGCAACGCGATTGCTACAAGCATATATGAAAGTTGCTCCAGGGGAATTACGAATGAAACCACTTAAAAATGGCGTAACCAAAGTAGGGAATAGTGATAATAAGCTGGAAATTGATTGCGATCCTACGAGAATTCAATTGACGGGACAAAAGATTCAAACGGTCGTTCGATTGCGCTATTCGAACCAATTTTCTTCTGGGGGTGATGTTATCGATATGCCGTACCTGGAGTCGAGTTTAGAGGTTACAAACCTTCGTAAGGGAGCGGTAATTATTCCGTTATAAATTAAGATATTTCTTGATTCACAACTTGTTAAATATTTCATAACGCCAGCTTCTTGGCACACCGTTTGAATTTGTCTCTTCACATTTAAAAACCATTTATTATGAAGAGAACATACACACTAGGATTTGCACTGATGGCTGTTCTTTTCTTTACAGCGTGTAAAAGAGAGGAATCCATCAACATCGATCAGAACAGAATCTATTCGAATTATGATTACGAATACGATGCAGATAGAAATCAATCAACCGTTTCAGCGACGTTTCGTTTGGACAACAATGGCGGTAAGAAATTGGAATTGTCTTATCCTGCACGTGTTGATTTTAATGGAGACGGACTTTCATACAGAAACGCCATGGGGAATTATCAATTAACCATTCAAGGAATGCTCTCTAACGGAACATTTAACTACCACGATTTGGAAGATGTTACGTACTCGAATGGAATTGGAGCATTGGTATCCGTGGAGCCTCCTTTCGGATTGACAAGTATCTCGAAGAGCGGTAATTTCTTTTTACCGTGGACAGGAAGTGCACTTACTTCGGGAGAAACCATCCGTGTTAAAATCACCGCTGGAACAACGCGTACTTTTACAACGAGCACTGTTGGAGCAACACATATCATTTTAACCGAAAGTCAATTGGCGGGACTGACCCCAGGAAATGCAACACTTGTCATGGAACGTGAAT
>JBNKGN010000212.1:0-6240 GCA_050289845.1 Crocinitomicaceae bacterium
CATACATACGGGTATACGCAATTTCGTTCCACCAAGGCTGGATTGGGTTACAGTTTGCCGCTTGCTGAAAAGTTATTTGCAGGTGTTCAAATGAATTACCAGGGCATTCAATTGTCCCAAAATTATGGAAGTGCAAGCCGAGTGACAGGAGAGGCTGGGATTTACGGGGAAATTAAAGAACATTGGACCTTTGGCGTTTCCGTTTTCAACATTGGGCGTACACGCTTGTCCGATTTTCAAGACGATCGTTTGTCGACAGTGATGCGCATCGGTTCTGCATACTCATTTTCGAAGAAAGTATGCGTTGCAGCGGAGTTTGAGAAAAGTGTCGATTACGATCTCCGTTTTAAGTCCGGATTGGAATACCAACCTTTGGAGCATTTTTACCTGCGAGGAGGTGTTGCTACTGCACCCATTGAGTTTACATTCGGTTCTGGATATGATTTCGGGATGGTGCAATTAGACGTTGGAACGGCCTATCATCAGATCCTTGGGTGGTCCCCCCATTTCTCTTTAACCTATCGCGGAAAAGAAAAATGATCCGCAAACTCGGCATAGTACTGTTTTTGTGTGGCACTTTTTTCGGAGTGCATGCGCAAGTGAGCAAAGAAGAAGTGATTCAGCAACGTGTTGAGTTTATCTCCGAACAATTGGAATCGGAAAGTTTGGACTTAACAAATGTGGTGGAGCAATTGGAATATTATTTCGATCATCCAATCAATCTGAATAGCGCCACCAAAGAACAATTGGAAGAATTGTGGTTGCTCTCCGAAATTCAAATTAACGATCTGCTTTTACATCGTAAATTACATGGGAAGTTAATCTCTATTTACGAGTTGCAAGGATTGCAATATTGGGATCTCGCTACGATTCGTATGGTCTTACCTTTTGTGCGCGTCGATGATAAATTGGATCAATTGCACGTTGGATTGAAGGAAGCGTTTCAGCAGGGGAAATTTGAGGCGTATTTTCGCTATCAGACCATTTTGGAGGATAAAAACGGTTATGCAGATGTCCCTGATTCTGTATTGGAAACGAGTAACTCCTACTATCTCGGGAATGCGGATCGCTATTACACGCGACTGCGCTTCAGTTACCGCACCAATTTGAGTATTGGCGTAACGGCAGAAAAAGATCCTGGAGAACAATTTTTTAAAGGTAGTCAGGCGAAAACAGGCTTTGATTTTTATTCCGCGCACGCATTCTACAAAGGTGGGAAATACTTACG
The DNA here is from genome assembly GCA_050289845.1 of Crocinitomicaceae bacterium. GTDB lineage: Bacteria > Bacteroidota > Bacteroidia > Flavobacteriales_D > Crocinitomicaceae > UBA4466. The sequence continues at coordinate 1,229 of JBNKGN010000212.1, forward strand.
CTCTGTTGCCTTGGGGGATTATCAAGTGCAAATCGGACAAGGACTAAATTTGTGGTCGGGGTATGCCTTTGGAAAAACAGCCGATGTGACCAATGTGAAACGCACGGCGAATTCCTTAAAGCCTTATACATCCGTGGACGAAACCCGTTTTCTGCGCGGAGCAGCGATCGAATTGGGAGCAGGGAAATTCGCATGGACCAATTTTGCTTCAGTGAAAAAAGTAGATGCGACCATTCTTGCCGATTCACTAGTCGAAGAACAAGAGTTTGTTTCCAGTATTAATTTGACAGGATTGCACCGAACGAACTCCGAAATTGCACGGAAAGATGCGTTAACGGAAATGATTTATGGCTCTAATTTGCGGTTTCAACAGCGAAATTTAACTCTCGGAGTTGCTGCAGTGTATCAAGGATATAACTCGGAATACAACAAATCTTTTGCCCCCTATAATCAATTTGATTTTCGAGGGAAATCTACGATGGCACTTAGCGCCGACTATTCCTGGGTGGTGAAAAATTTCAATTTCTTCGGTGAAGTTTCTTACGCTACGCATTCCAAGAGTTTTGCCCACATACACGGGGTTTTGATGTCTATCGATCGTCGTGCTTCCATGGCATTGATTTATCGAAATTACGATCGTGCCTATCAGACGTTTTACAACAATGGATTTTCAGAAGGCAGTCGAACACAGAATGAAACGGGACTTTACACAGGCTTGAAACTCAATTTTAGTCCAGCGTTTACCGTTAATGCGTATGCGGATTTCTTTCAATTTCCTTGGTTGAAATATCAGGTGGATGCTCCATCTTTTGGACATGAGTTTATGATTCAACCGTCGTACAAACCCAGTCGTTCTTTGGAGATTTACGCGCGCTATCGTCAACAAATACGCCAGAAAAACAGTCGTGATTCCGACGGGACCGTAACGGGGATCGAAGATGTGCTCCAACGCAATTATCGTATCAATTTCAATTACAAAATCTCAGAAGACTTTCGCTTGAAATCGCGTATTGAGTACGTGACGATTAACCGACAAAGCAATACGCCCGAAGATGGAATTATCCTCACGCAAGATCTCCAGTACCAACCAAAATCATCTCCTGTGGATGTTTCCTTGCGCTACGCATTATTTCAAACGGACAGTTATGACACGCGGATTTACACGTACGAAAACAATGCGCAATACGTGTTCTCCGTACCTTCCTACTATTATCAGGGAAGTCGTGCATACATTTTGGTTCGATACACATTCTTGCGTCGCTTCGACCTTTGGGCACGTTATGGCGTAAGCATTTTTGCGAATAGGAACTCACTCGGGTCGGGCGCGGAGGAAATTTCGGATAACACACGCACCGACATTACGCTGCAATTGCGCGTGAAACTATAAGGATTTTACGACCCGAGAGATCCATCTACTGCGAACATCCTGTTTTTCGAAGGATCGTTAAGGTCGTACGCCACTACATTTTACTTCTTCCGCAATTCAAACAAATCCGTACGGCGGTCTTTCAAATTTCGAACACTACCAAATTGATTTAGTTCTCGGAGCAAGTCGATATCGACATCCGCGATCAAAATCATCTCAGTATTTGCCGTCGCTTCTGCTTTGATTCCATTCGCTGGGAAGGAGAAATCACATGGCGTAAATACCATGGATTGAGCGTATTGAATATCCATGTTGTTCACCTTGGGAAGATTTCCAACACTTCCAGCAATTGCCACGTAACATTCGTTTTCAATCGCACGGGCTTGCGCACAGTTGCGTACCCGTGAATAACCGTTTTGCGTGTCCGTCAAGAAGGGGACGAACAAGATATCCATTCCATCTTCCGCAAGAATGCGGCTTAATTCTGGGAATTCAGAGTCGTAACAAATCAAAATCCCAATTTTTCCGCAATCCGTATCGTAGGTGCGCAATTCGTGACCGCCCTGCATTCCCCAAACTTTTGCTTCGTCGGGTGTGACGTGCAATTTTTCGTAGCGTTCCGTGGTCCCATCGCGTTTACACAAATACCCAACGTTGTAAAGCAAATTGTCCTTGATCTCTGGCATGCTTCCTGTGATCACGTTGATGTTGTACGAAATCGCCAATTCAGAGAATTTCTGTACAATTTTTGGCGTGAATTTGGCCAACTCGCGAATCGCTTCCGATTCCGGTAAATGATTGTTGTCCGCCATCAACGGGGCATTGAAAAATTCTGGAAATAGTGCGAAATCTGAGCGGTATGCAGAAACAGAGTCGATAAAATACTCCGCTTGCTCCATCAATTCTTCCAAATTTTTATACAAACGCATTTGCCATTGAATCAAGCCCAATCGCACGATTTTCTTCTTCGTAACGGCTTTTTTGGTTTGTTTTTCATAGTAAATATTGTCCCATTCTAACAAAACAGCGAACTCGTTAGAAGCTTCGTCTCCTTCCAAATAGCCTTTTAAAACCTTGGATGGATGGAAATCATTCGAGATTTGAAAGTTTAAAACGGGATCGTGAATTTCTTTGCGTTTGACCTTTTCGATGTACTCTTTTGGCGACATCTGATCGGCATATTTGTGAAAATTTGGAATGCGACCACCGAAAGCGATTCCTCGAAGGTTTAGTTTCTCTGCCAGTTCTTTGCGGTAATCATACAACCGTCTCCCCAAGCGCAATCCGCGGTATTCAGGCTTGATAAAGACATCTATTCCGTACAATACATCTCCTTTGTCGCGGTGCGTATTGAACGTATAGTTTCCTGTGATTTCACGGTAGGTATGGTGCTCATCAAAATCATCGTAATCTACTACAATTGAAAGTGCACAGCCCGCCAATTGTCCATTGATCATGATCACGACTTGTCCCTCTGGAAATTTGCCGATCAACGAACCGATATGCGATTCTTTCCAATAAGCATTTGGCATCCCTGGATACGCTTCAATCATGGCCGTCTTCAACTCCTGATAGTCGTTGAGCGTTAAAAATTTAAGTTCAATGTTTTCGATATTTTGAATCATAATTTCAACTATTTAAGGGTAACTAAAATGGCAGTTAACATCTCAGAAAACCGCAGCAAATGTAAGAAAGGCTTTGATTGGAAATGTTAAATTAAAAAAAGATTTCAAGTCCTTTTGAATCGCTCGAAAATACGGTTGCTCGCGTTGTCACGATCCTGTCGCTTGTCATTGATAACAAAGCGATTTGCCTCCAATAAATGAATCGAAGCCGTGTTTTCAAAATGTGTAAACGCTTCGATTTTATTCAATTCTAATGTGTCGAACCCATAGGCAATGACTGCTTTTACGGCTTCAGACATAATGCCTTTTCCTTGATGTTCGGTTGCCAAATCGTAGCCCAATTCAGCGATTGTTTGGTCTTTGTTAAAATTCCAGAGACAAATCGTGCCGAGTGCTTTTTCGGTGTCTTTGTACGAGATGGCCCACATGATTGAGACATCTTTTTTTATATAGCCGTTGATCGCTCTCAGAAAGGCTTGTGCGTCTGCCAGCGTCTGTGCTCGTCGATTTTCGGGACGTTGAATGTATTGCGTGATCGTTGGATCGGATCGAAAATACAAGATTTCGGGAGCATCAGCATCCTGCAATTGTCGTAGTTCAAGTCGTTCGGTTTCGAGCGTAGGAAAGGGGTGAAATTTCAAAGAGACCAATTAATCTTTACAGCGGATGTAAATCAATTTATAGCGACCACCACCTTCGCGTTGATCAATTTCAAATTTTCCCGTGGCTTTAATCAATGGCGTCAATTTCGTGAAACCATAATTACGTGCGTCAAAACTAGGTTGTTTTTTCTGGATCAATGCACCTACTTCTCCCAAGAACGACCAACCTTCGTCATCCGCGAGATCCGTTACGGATTGTTGGATCAATTTAATCACTTGGGGATTGATTTTATCCACAGCCTTTTTCTTCTTCGGTTGATTGGATGTTGCTGTGTTTTTTCCTGTTTCTTCCTCTTCATCCTCGTCGTGCAAGATTTCTAGATAAATGAAACGATCACACGCTACAATAAAAGGATTTGGTGTTTTCTTTTCTCCAATGCCGATCACGGTCAATCCCGTTTCACGAATTCGAGTCGCCAAACGTGTAAAATCCGAATCACTAGAGGCGATGCAGAAACCGTCGACTTTGTTCGAAAACAAAATGTCCATCGCGTCGATAATCATCGCAGAGTCGGTCGCATTTTTTCCTGTCGTGTAACTGTATTGCTGCATCGGGTTGATGGCATGTTCCAACAAAATGGTTTTCCATTTGTTAAGGTGTGGTTTGGTCCAATCACCGTAGATTCGTTTGATGGTTGGATTCCCGTATTTGGCAATCTCCAACATCATTTCTTTGATATACTTTGAGGGTATGTTGTCGCCGTCAATCAAGACAGCGAGGTTTTTGTCTTTTTCCATAAAATGTGAAGCACTACTGAATTAAAACTCAATATCCAGATTAAATGTGCTTTTGAGTGTGTGTAAGTTAGGGTTTTTTCTCGCAAGAACCGCAAATTTGTCCTTTCCATTCAAGTATTTCGTCTCTTCCTCGGGATTGGCGTTCAATTCAATGGCCACATCAATGCTGTAATTTTTGAGTGTCGCTCGGATGTAATCAATCAATTCAGAAATAATAGGTTGAATAGAATCAATTTGTGTTTGATTGTCCACCACCAACTTGTACTTCGTGCCTTCCACAAGGATGGGATCTCGTTTGGTGAGTGCATTTTGAAAGGTACGATTGCCAGCTTCTTTTAATTGGAAGGCATACTGTCGCCAGGCCATTTTTAAGTCGTCCATGCTGAAATCATTCATCGGCATGTTGCTCATGTCGGTATGACGCGCGGCGTTGCCCGAATTGTCGGGGTTCAATAGTTTTTTAATGGAAACACCCGACGAATGCAAACGTCCCGAAGGCGCACTCATTACTTTCGGTTCTGGATGTTGTTGCATCGGTTTGATGCTTGGTGGTGCTGCTGGTTTTTTAGCAGGAGCCGTAGTTACGCGCTCACGAAGTTGTCCCGGAAACGGAACGATCTG
>JBNKGN010000213.1:0-6217 GCA_050289845.1 Crocinitomicaceae bacterium
ATCCATCAATGTAGCAGATCTTCCAGCAGGAGTGTACACGGTGCAATTAGCAACGAAGGAAGGAATCCGTTCTAGTAGATTGGTGAAACAATGATCAAAATTCTTGCTTTAGGCTGGTTGTTGCTCAGTGCGAATGCGTTCGCGGCGACAGTCAACTCGTCGTTGTATATCCTGCGGGATTCGATCGCATTTGATGACGGAGTGAAATTGCCGTACGCGACTTTTAACGAAAGCAACACGTTTTCTCAGAAAAATGCGCAAATCAGCACCAATTTGGGCGATCAATGGGTCGTTTGGGTAGTGAATTTCGATGCAATCGCACATCAGTTTGAAATTAAAAACGAAATCGCTCCTGCGACGATTCTTCCGGGAGATTCAATTCAGATCACGTACGATTGCAATACTGCAGGTGTGTATATTTTTCAGGATCCGACCAGTTTCCCCGACTATGCAGCAACAGGTTTGGCGGGTATTTTGGTGGTCAAGGAATCGCAGCATCCGCATTTTTACTGGAATATCAAGGAACATCAAGTGGGATATAATGCGAACATCTTTGCGGGTGGCACTGGCGATTGGAGCAATTACTATCCAGACTATTATACCATCAACGGAAACAGCAATCCTAACATCAATAGTGATCCAACAGCACGTGTGATTGGAAGTGTAGGGGATACGTTAGAAATCTGTGTCGCGAATACCGGTCAAAGCATTCACGCCTTGCACTTTCACGGCTATCATGTAGAAATTAAAGCGTCTTCGAAATCGCCTTCGCATGTCGGTCGATCGAAAGATTCGGTGCCCGTTTATCCCTCCGAGACGATGCTCCTGCGCTTAATTCCAGACAAAGAAGGCGAATATCCAGTGCACGATCATAACCTGATCGGAACGACGGGTGCCAATATCTATCCAATGGGAATGTTCACTACCTTATTGATTGCGCCATGAGAAAAGGAATCTACACACTCATAATGATCTTGTTTGCTGGGAGTGGACAGGCGCAGATAGACACGAACTTGTTTTTGATCTCAAAAGTGGATTTTCAGCCACAATACGAGTTGAATGACGGCAAATTGGTAGAATTAATGGGCTACTCCAAAACAATTGGAGGTGCTTTGGTCTTGCCTTCGCCCACGCTGGAGATCGAATCGGGAGACTCCGTGAATTTGAGTTTTTGGAACCTTTCACAAGGTGCGCCGCATACGATTCACCTACACGGAATGGATGTCAATCAAGAAAATGATGGTGTTCCAATGCTTTCATTTGAGGTCGCGCACGACGATACAGGAAGTTATTATTTCGAAGCGCCACATCCAGGAACCTATCTCTATCATTGTCATGTAACTTCGGTTTTGCACGTGCAAGGAGGAATGTATGGAATGGTGATTGTACGACCGAAAAACAATCCTTTGCAAACTTGGGATAACGGCTATGATTTTCATAGTGAACGGGCAATGCTCACCTCGGAGTTAGACACGAATTGGCACCACGACAGTATTATCAATCACGACCATGATCCCATGGCAATGACGCACACGATTTTACCATATCATCCCCAACATTTTTTGGTCAACGGGAAGTCGGAAACACAACTTGACGCAACGCCGTATCAAGCAGCTGTTGGCGAGAAAGTCTACTTGCGCCTGGCGAATATTGGTTATTACGGGAATCAAGTGATATTTCCTTCGGGATTACAACCGTTGATTGTTTCTTCAGACGGAAGACCTTTGCCAATCGCATACAATTCGGATACATTGGACATTTTTCCAGGCGAGCGCTACGGTATTTTACTGGAAGCGACCACAGAATTTACAGACGCCATTCAATTCAATTACCTCAATCTGAACACGCAATCAATAGAAAATACGCAAGAAGTGCAGGTGATCATTGAAGGTTTTGTTGGACAGCCAGAATTAACAAAGGATCCACTCTTTTATCCAAATCCCGCGAACCATCAAATTCACGTTTCAGAACAAGGCACATGGTATGTGTACAACGTGGCGGGAGAATTTACAACAACACTCACAACACAAAACAGTCTTTTGGATGTAAGCAGATTGACGCAAGGAAGCTATCTGTTAAGAAGTCCGAGCGACGTAACGAAAAAATTGATTATTTTAAACCCATAAACGATGAAAATGAAAACAAGTATACTCAGCGCGTTCTTTGTAGGAAGTGCGTTCTTTATGCAAGCTCAAACGAACATCAATCTGAATTTGCATCACAAGTTTGACGGATCGGATTTCCAGTATGGAGCCGTATATGATTTGGATGGAAAAGCGGTGAGTTTAACCCGTGTTCAATATTATTTAAGTGGTTTCGAAATTACGCATGATGGCGGACAAACAACCTCCATGCCTGACGCGTATATTTTGGGGAGCGGGAATATTACGGCATACACACTCGGGCAAGAAAGTATTTCCTCTCTGGAAGGAATTTCTTTTGATCTAGGGGTCGATTCTGCACGCAATCACATGGGGACAAGTTTTTGGACGCAAGGGCATCCACTTGGACCAAAATCGCCAACAATGGACTGGAATTGGCCAGACGGTTATTTCTTCTGGACGATTTCGGGTATGGTAGACGATAACAACGACGGAACACCCAACAAAGCGTTCGAATTACACGGAATCGGTGACAACCTTTTGCGTCAGGTAGATCCCTTCTCAGGAATGAGCGTTTCTGGTGCAACAATCGATCTGGATATTTATGTGAATGTCGCAGACTGGTTGAAAAATCTTGATTTGGCAACGGTTGGATTCGCGCATGATGGTGGAGCGAAGAACCAAACTGTAGGTGACAATACCAACGCAGAAACGGTTTTTACTTTGGATGCTCCTTTGGGAATTGCAAACGCAACGATTGAAGAAAACAAGATTTACGCAGATTATACGTTCGCGTATGCACCGACAATTTATTACGATTTAACCACGCAAAACACCGTAGATGTAAAAGTCTATGATATGAGTGGTCGCGTTGTTTTGGAGTCGAGCGAATTGTCCCCGGAAGGAAATTACTTTATCCGTAAAGAACTTCCAGACGGATCGTATTTGATCACATTTACCAACAGCGAAATCGAAGAAAAATTCCGCTTCGTCGTTAAAAATTAATACTGCATGGCAGGAAAAATTGCGGTGCTCACGTTTGTGATCGCTAGCATTCTACTTTGGCGATGTGCCAGTGTCCACGAAACGGGTGCTGGCTTCGTTATTTCCGATCCGCTGCCGATTCAAGATTCGATGTATTATCGGGTGAAATTAGGCAAACACCTGTTTTACGATCCGATTTTGTCGCGCGATTCTACTATTTCCTGCGCAACATGTCACCAACAAAAATTGGCATTCACAGACGGTCTTCCAAAAAGTCAGGGAATTCGCAACGAGTTTGTAAAGCGCAATGCCCCTACGTTGACCAATGTTGGCAATCGCAAACACCTACTCCTGGATGGTGTCAATCCTTCGTTGGAATCGCAAGTCGGCGTGCCAGTGCAGGAACATTCAGAGTTTGATTTTCATACACTCCTGATTTTAGATCGATTGGCACGAATTCCTAACTACGTGGAATGGGCGGAAAAAGGCTACGGTACTGCAATCACCGAACGGGTATTTTTGAATTCCATCGCAAGTTTCGAGCGCACACTGATCAGTGATCAATCGCCGTTTGATTCCTATCAAAATGGCAACAAAACAGCCTTGACCGCTTCACAAAAAAGAGGGATGGACTTATTTTTTAATCGGCTGCATTGCGCCCAATGTCACAACGGTCCTGACTTTACCAACGAGCGGTTTACCAACAATGGATTGTACGAAGTGTACGCCGATACCGGAAGAATGCGCCTAACGGAAAAAGAAGTTGATCGTGGAATTTTTCGTGTCCCCACTTTGCGAAACATTGCCGTTACCGGACCTTATATGCATGATGGAAGCATCGGAAGTTTATTGGAAGTAATCCAACATTATGAATCAGGCGGAAGTAACCATGCAGGAAAAGCCCCTGAAATAAAGCCGTTTAAGTTATCAGATGGAGAACGCACGGATTTACTGCATTTCCTCGAAGCATTAACCGATACGACCTTCATAAATAACCCAGAGTTTCGCATAGAACCCTAGGATTTCTTCCTATTTCAAATAATTTTGTGAAGTCTTCGTTAATTTACCTACAGTTAAAAGAAACATGCGACTACTTATTGTACTTATTTTAATCTCCAGCAATGCAATAGCACAGGTTGGTACGGGGCAGTGGAGACTTCATATTCCAGAAAATGCCATTGATGTAACCGTTTTGGGTAACGAAACCTATGTGGCCTATCAAAAAGGCGTCGGCGTTTACGACGAACCTTCAGGCGAATTGAGCGTTTGGGATGCCGTGACAGGCTTGTCAGACATTTCTGTTGCGTGTTTGCAAAAATGCACTTCGGATAACTCGGTTTTTATCGGCTATGAGAATGGAAATGTCGACAAGATCAAAGACAATCGAGTAACCAATATTCCAGCAATTAAATTGGCGCAATTACAAGGCTCTAAGAAAATTTATAAGATGGTGGAGTATGACGAGCACATGTACCTCGCTACAGGTTTCTCAATCGTGAAAATTGACCCGAAGAAAAATGAAGTTCGCGATACGTATTATCCTACCAACGGAAATCAGGCAATTGTCGACATTGTTTTTGCCAATGACAGCATCTACGCGTTGACGTCCGACAAAATGTTTCGTGGTTCGGTGAACAATATCGCACTCGCGGATCCAGCCCAATGGACCCTCGACAGTCGCGTGAGTCCAACGTCACATGGATTCTCGGATATCGAGTACACCTTCGGCAATCTTTATGTGCTTTCGAAGGATCCTTCGTATAGCGGAGATACCGTTTTTCAAATAACAACGGGAGGATTGCAAGTCGCGTATACAGAACCGTTTATTATGGAAATCCATTCCATTGGGACTATCGAAGATCGACTTTTGGTCAATTATTCCGGAGGAAGTCGTCTGTATAATAGCGATTATTCCACATTTATCAACTTGGGCTTATACACCAATGGTGCCTTTGCAGATTCTTATGGTGTCGCCTATGATGGTTCGGGGTATTGGATCGCTGACATTAAGAATGGGTTGGTCAAGTATAACAATGAGTATCAGAGTTCGGAAGTGCGATTGATTGGTCCACCCAAAAGTTCCATGTATTCAATGGATTTTCAACGCGGTCGTCTGGCAGTGGTCAGTGGAGGACTAGCGGGATCGCAACCGACGTTTAATCGCGGTGGAATGTATTTGTTTGAGGACGAAGAATGGTCGTTGCGCGATCAGGGGAACATGCCTCTTTGGAGTGGTGATACGATCCACGATTATCTCGCGGTAAGCATTAATCAATCGGACAAGGAACAAATTGCCGTGTGTAATTATAGCAATATCCCGCTTTCAATTATGGACGCATCTGGACTGGTGTCCGAAACTTTTACGGAAGCGAATTCACTTTTAGAGAAGACCACTTTGGGGAATGGATGGACATTTCTTTCAGACATTGAGTATGACAGTAGAGGGAACTTGTGGGTGCTAAATAGCTATTCGAACGAGCCACTGAAAGTCTATACAAAAGACGGTGCATGGTATTCCTTTTCCCTGGGGTCTGCTGCAAAAGGTCGAATTACAGAAGACATGGTCGTGGACGGCAATGGCAACAAATGGATGGCTGTTCGTGGATTGGGAATGTACGGTTACAAAGATCAGGGTACGATCGATAATAGCACCGATGATCAATACATCAACTTAAATATCGGTGAAAATTCGGGAGCGCTTCCCTCCAACGAAGTCACGGCGCTTGCGGTGGATTTTGACAATGAAATTTGGATCGGAACGGATGCAGGTTTTGCGGTACTTTTCAATTCCGACAACGCATTTGACGCTTCGAATTACAACGCGCAACGAATCAAATTGGAATTTGAGGGCAACGTCGAATACGTACTTGGTGCAACGAACATTACCGATATCGAAGTGGACGGAGGAAATCGCAAGTGGTTCGGAACGGCGAATAACGGAATTATCTTGCTTTCAGAGGACGGATCGGAGATTTTGGAACACCACACCGTAGATAACTCCCCGCTTATATCAAACACGATTGTCGATCTTGAAATCAACTATCACCCTAGTAGTTGTGGTTTTTGTGTGAGAGTTGTGATCTTCCATTAGTCGAGATGTGAGTTGACCGTGGTGAGGTTCGATGTTGTGA
>JBNKGN010000214.1:0-6172 GCA_050289845.1 Crocinitomicaceae bacterium
AATTACCTTCGCGAATAACGACGTGCAATTTACCGACAGCACTGGGATTGATCACGACCAGTTTCGTTTCGGACTCAAAAAATCTTTGTACAATTATATGCACGGAATTGGATTTGAATTGCCCTTGCATACGTGGTTCGATTTCAGGATTCCACGTACCACGATTCCCGCCGATTATATAGAAAAATGTCTGGAAGCCGACAATACAATGCAACTAAAAGGATCCGCTAAACCCATTTGGTTGGGAGAATCCCCTATAATCTCTTACGTTTCAAAAACAAAACGTGGTACGACCTGGGAACTCATACAGTGTACCTTCCATACCAGAACTGAAACAATACGAATAACAATGGACCGCTCCGAAGGAGAATGGTGGCTGGAACAACTGCAACATATTTCTGTGTACGCTCATCGTGGTTGGACAATAGATCAATTGCGCACCAATTTTGAAACACATTTTGATGCCTTTGAACTCTTTTGGCACTCGAAAGCAATGCTGCGATTGCGTGAAGCGGGCTTGTTGGTCCTCTAATTCCAATTCTTTGGCAATTTTTCCAACCGACCATCTCCAAAATACGTTCTACCTGTACATTCTTAGACTTGAAAAAATGAAATCAACATTACTATCTTTACTATTGATCACTTCTTATTTCGGTTTTTCTCAAACCTACTCAAAAGTATACCTAGATCAATTAGACGTAGAAGGACAAGCGATTTGTCACAACGCTTCCAACGGAATTGTCATTGCGGGTATCAACGGCGGAGACGCGATGGTTTTCCGTGTCGACTCAGTTGGTGAAGTTATCTGGGAAAAAAGATGGGCAACAACAGGATCCTCCTTTCCCTCATTTCAATTTTGCGAAGTACTTCCCACCTCCGATTCTGCGTTTGTTATTTGTGGAACGGCATTCAACGAAACCATCTCCAAAATGAGTGCGTTGGTGATGAAAATCGACGTTGACGGGAATCTTCTTTGGCAACGGATTTTCGATAATGGAAATAGCGAGCAATGCGATCACAGCGCGATTATTGAAACAGCTGACTCGAATTACCTATTGTCCTGGGGGGCATATTACGAAGGAAATTCCTTTTCCACTGCAAAAATGGACGAAAATGGAACTGTTCTTTGGGCACGGTCTTATGCGCAAACATTTCCCACACTTATTACTGACATCGAGGTTTTGAATGACTCGACCTACGTAATTGCAGGTAGTATTTACAATCCAAACACATTCGATTACACAGGAATATTAGTCGCAATCGATGATTTGGGCGATCCACAATGGGACAAAGCCTACGACGCATTGTACGTTGATGATATCGTATTACAAAACAATACGATCTATATCGCAGGAAAAGATTTTGGAAATTCCGATTTCGTCTATTGTATGGCGGATTTAAACGGAACGATTGTGGACGGTTTTACTCCCAATGGAACGTATGGAATGAACCTTCTGGATATCTACAGTCAATTAGTTGCGACGCCAGACTCATCAGTGGTCTATTTCTGCACCGACTATTTTTCGAGCAGCACGGCATTTAAGATCAGACCGAACGGAACCATTTCAGAAAGCGTTCAGGTAATGAACAAAGGAAGAGACCTCATGTTAGACAACGATTCTGGGATCATACTACTTGGAAATGGTCCAACATACGGCGTAAAGACAATTTGGAATTCACACGCAAACCTTTTGAAGACAGATTCCCTATTAAACGTAAGCGATTGTGGTTGGGATGCGCAAGTGGCTTCTTTGCAGATTCCTCTTCCCAATTTAACGACACGCACCTATACTGCAGGAAGTACTCCGATTAACTCCATCCCAGTATTCACAGATGTCGCTTCCAATCTCATTGACTCGGCAATTTGCGCCGAATTTATCGGTGGTTTGTCAGAAATGGAAACCGATTTGGACGTTCGGGTTTATCCGAATATCTCTACTGGAATCTTTAATTTCGATTGGAATTCCGATGCTGTAACAGATGTACGCATTTATTCACTCTTAGGAGAATTGGTTTGGTCAGAGTCGAATGCCTTCCAAAACACCTCTGTTGATTTGAGTACACAAGCTACTGGAATCTATCATTATCGAATTGTGGATGCGAATGGAATTGCAGCTTCTGGAAGTATTGTTCTGGCGCCGTAAATCAGACATTATTGGTTGTCGAGTTGCCCTATTTCCCAGGTGACACTTCCTTTTTCGAACAAGCGAAAAATAACGGTAAGGATGTTAATCCATTTGCCTGGATTGATGATTTTCGATCCAAATGCAGCTACACGTGTATCGCGTTCTAAAATGTAGTCGGGACGTTTGTTTTCGGGCAACGCATGATACGCTACAGCGACATCCCAGGCGGCATCTCTTGCGATTCCCATGGCAAAACCAGCGAGTTTTTCGTCAGATCCGCCTGCGAGCTTGTCCAACGGTTTCATTAACGGGAAAATAGTGCTTATTTCGTCCTGAACCGTATCCGTGAGTGCGTTCAAAATCGTGTTGATTTTATTGAAATCGTTTTTCAAATTTTCTATCGGACCATCTTGGATTTCAGCTGCAGCAATCCCTAAATCCAGACCAATGTGTGCATTCATTCCGACGAATAAATGTTGCAAAACCATTGGGCGCCATTGATGACAGGCATCGAAGGCAATTTGCCAACTTTCCGAACATTTTTGGTTCGATTTCCATTGTGCATACGCCAACAGATACCGGTTTGCAAAAACAACGTCCAAACGTTCCATACGTGGATTGTCGTCAAAATAATTCTCGGCAATTTTTTCCTTTACGGCAACGGTAACACGTTTGTAGAGCGCAGCAAAGTAACCACAACGATCACTTTCCTTCTTGGCATTTTCAATAATCTGCTCCAATTGGGCGATCACCTCTTCTATCGTCTTTGCGGCAACATATTCCATTTGAAATCTATTTACGATTCATATTCCGACAATTCCAACCAGCGATCGGTTTTTGTTTCCAATGCTGCCACGACTTCTGTCAATCGTTCTCCTGCTTTCATTAATGCTTCTGATTGGGCTCCAGGATCCGAGAGTATTGCCGTCAATTCCGCTTTTTCCTGCTCCAAATTTTCCAATTCCGATTCCAAGCCATCGAACTCTACTTTTTCCTTGTAGCTCAATTTCTTTTTCTCTTTCGGAGGGTTCACATTCACTGCTTCCTTCACTGGTTCTGGAACCGTTTGTCGCTTTTCTTCTCTATCACTTTTCTGCTGCGCCTTTCTAAATTCGGTGTAATTGCCCAAAATATCTTTGATCTCACCTTCTCCAGTAAATACAAACATGTGGTCGACCATTTTGTCCATAAAATAACGGTCGTGAGATACCACAATCAAGCATCCCTGAAAATGACGAAGATAATCCTCGAGGACGCTCATTACAAAAATATCAAGATCGTTGGTCGGCTCATCCAAAATCAAAAAGTTGGGATTTTCCATTAGAATCGTCATCAAATGGAGTCGACGCTTCTCTCCACCACTCAGTTTGTGTACGAAATTGAAGTGCATATCTCGTGGAAACAAAAACTTCTCAAGAAATTGTGCAGCAGACATTTGGCGTCCTTTTTCCAATGGAATATACTCGGCAACGTCGCGTATCACATCGATGACTTTTTTATCGGCATCGTATTCGGGGATTTGCTGATTGTAATACCCAAAAACAACCGTTTCACCTGTAATCACCTTTCCTCTGTCTACTGGCTCAATACCCAAAATCATGTTCAGAAAAGTGGATTTTCCTGTTCCGTTATTCCCTACAATTCCCAAACGCTCCTGACGTTTGAAAACATAAGACAGTTCATTCAATATTTTCTTTTCACCGAATGCTTTTCCAACTTTGTGTAACTCCAAAATTTTGGTTCCAAGACGTTCCATTTTGATAGGAATTTCCAATTCGTCTTTGTCCAAACGTTGCTTGGCGACCTTTTTCGTTTCGTGAAATGCTTCGATGCGTGCTTTTTGTTTCGTACCGCGCGCTTTGGGTTGACGACGCATCCAATCCAACTCTTTGCGAAATTGATTCTTCGCCTTTTCGACGGTGGATTCTAATTGTTCTTCGCGCTCTGCTTTCTTCTCCAGGAAATACGAGAAATTTCCCTTGTAGCGGTAGAGTGTTTTGTTGTCCAATTCGAAAATCGTATCACATACAACCTCCAGAAAATAGCGATCGTGCGTTACCATTAAGATCGTTGCAGATGATTTCGAGAGGAAATCTTCCAGCCACTCTATCATGTCCAAATCGAGGTGATTGGTTGGCTCATCAAGAATTAGAAACTCGGGTTCAGCCACCAAAACTTTCGCGAGCGCTACCCGTTTTTTCTGTCCCCCAGACAAGGTCCCCACCATTTGATGAATATCGTCTAGTTTGAGCACCGACAAAATCTGCGTCACGCGCACTTCTAAGTCCCAGGCATTTAATTCTGTCACTGCCTCGAACGTTTGCTTGATTCCTTCCTCATCGTTGAGACGCATGGCAAGATTGTATTCCTTCACCGCCTTCAATTCGGGCAAATCGTGCGCAAAAACTTCCTCCAGGATCGTATGTTTCGGATTCAAATCTTCGGATTGTTCCATAAATGCAAGACGCAATCCTTTTCGGAAAACAATGCGACCTTCATCTACCGGCTCTTGTCCCAAAAGACAGCGGAGCAAGGTTGTTTTTCCGGCGCCATTTTTAGCAACAATCGCTGCCTTTTGTCCAGATTCAATACCAAAAGTTAAATTTTCGAACAAAATGCGTTCGCCATAGGATTTGGTAATGTCCTCTACTGATAGATAATTCATTGCTTACAAGCGCTTGAGTGAGTCGAGAATTTTTCGGTCTCTTTTGATACTGATATTTGCTAAAAATGAGAAAGGGAATCCTGCAATAAACAGCCAATACGCCGCTCCCATTTCTCTGCTGGATTCTTTCAATCCAATAAGGTTATCTCCAAATAGTGAAAGCAAATATACGGTCAGTACACTTACAAAATAGAGATAAAAAACGGTGCGTCCCAATTTGAATTGACGTTCGATATTTTTGTATGCCATAATCCCTAAAAACGATAATAACGCAAGTGAAATAAACCCAATAAATACAGGTATTGTCGTTGTTTCAAGGATCTCGCCGTTCACTTGATGTTGATATCCCCAGGCATTAAAACTATAGATATCATCTCCTGATTGGAAACGAAAAAACGTCATCCCAGCCGCAGCGATCGCCTGAACAACAATGACAACTGTGAGATAATATGTTTGCAATCGATGTAGCATTTACTCTTTTAAGGTAAAGATAAAAAGATTGCTTCCAGAACGGCATTGGAAAAGCATCTAATCTCTCGTTATGTACCTTTTTTGGTGAAAACTCCGTATTTTAAGAAAAAATTGAAAAATGAAAGTACTAATTGTTGCTGCCTGCATTCTTTTTTCTTCTGTTTTATTGACGGGATGTGTCGCCGGAAATTACGTTTCAACATCCACTGGAAAGACACAAACCGTGACACAAGCTCCGATGAAACTCAAACTATGCAGAAAGGCAAGATGGACCTACTACGGTTATTCCAATTCTGCCGTTTTTATGTACTATGAGACCGCCAAATACCGAAAAAAAGGGGATACCATTTTCATGCATTCGAGAATTGCTTACGGCGACACTTCCAAACAAGAAAAGTTATTCGTGCCGAGCTACGTAGTTAGTGGAGATTCACTCATTTCATTGGAACATTCCATTGCATATATCCGCAAAAAGAAAGCAAAGGAATAGGAACACGTTACAACAGTACCGCTTTGTTTCTTAAATAAAAATCGAGCACCGTCATTGCTGCCATCGCTTCAACAATTGGAACGGCGCGTGGAACAACACAAGGATCGTGTCTTCCTTTCCCTTCCAGGGGTACTATTTCATCTTTTGTATTGAGGGCTTGCTGCGTTTGAATCAAGGTCGCCACGGGTTTGAAGGCAATGCGCATATGAATCGGCATTCCGTTGGAAATTCCTCCTTGGATTCCTCCAGAATAATTCGTTTGGGTACTACCATCCTCGTTGAACAAATCGTTGTGTTCAGACCCCTTCATCGCGACACTCGAAAATCCACTTCCGATCTCAAACCCTTTCACCGCATTAATCGAGAGCATTGCTTTTCCTAATTCTGCGTGTAATTTATCGAAAACAGGTTCACCCAATC
>JBNKGN010000215.1:0-6164 GCA_050289845.1 Crocinitomicaceae bacterium
CTTGTCATGGAACGTGAATCGTATAAAGGATTGGAGAATTCGAACCTGTCCGGCGGACGTATCACCACAACCTACAAAAGTCGAAAAGTGTTTGTGACGATTACCAATTGATCAAACAAGTATTAAAACCAGAAACAACAGGAATCCTCTTCGCTTCGGCAGGAGGATTTTTTTAGTTCAAAATGCTTGTCGTCGCTTTGATTTCTTGCAGTGCTTGAATTAAATAATCGATATCTTCTTGCGAGACATAGGCTTGCGTAGAGAGTCGTAAATAGACTTGGTCGCGCAATTTGAAGACGGGGATTTCAATGCGATAGCGCTCGAACAGTTCTTTTTTCAACGGAAGTGGATCTGAAATGGGCACGGGAACGCTAGCAATTTGTCCTAGAAAGGTTGCCTCTACGGGGCAAATCGGTGTGGTTCCAAATACTTCGCAAAGACGTGGGTAATTGCTTCGAAGCAGTTGTTTGGCGCGATTAGCAACTTCCCACCAATCATGTGTTTTCATAAATTCAATGGCTTTCGGCACTGTAAGGAATGCTGAGTAGTCCCGAGTTCCTTGCAATTGATGGTAGTCTAGAAAGCGCGATTTTCCAGGAACGTCTGCGTCATAGCCCCAACTGATGATAACAGGATCGAAATCGTTTTGAATTTCGGGTGTGATATATAAAAACGAACAGCCTTTCGGTGTCATCATCCATTTGTGACAGGCTCCCGTATAAATGTCAGCTTGTAACGTCGATAAATCAAGAGGAATATGTCCCGGAACATGTGCGCCGTCGACAATTGTGATCAATCCAAGTAATTTTGCTTTTGCGCAAATTTCTTCAACAGGAAAGATCAAGGCGGTCATACTGGTAATTTGACTGATGAAAATCGCCTTTGTTCGTTTCGTATATCCCGCGAAAAAGTCTTCAATCATTTGTTCTTTCGAAACAATTGGAAGTGTGATCGGTTGTTGAATGTATTTTGCTCCCGCTTTTTCGCAGTAGTATTTCCACGTGCGATCGAGTGCTCCGTATTCTTGATCGGTCGCAAGAATTTCATCGTCTGGTTGTAGGTCAAAACTTTTGGCAATGATATTTATCGCATAGGTCGGATTTGTGGTATAAACGAGGTTGTCGGGGTCACAATGGATATACGTTCCCAATGCTTCTTTCGATTTTTGTAATGCCACCATTCCCTTGTTTACGAAGAAATCCACGGGTTCTCTTTCCAGAGCCAATTGCCAGCGCTGATAATCTTCGAAAATCGGTTGGGGACACGCGCCAAAGGAACCATGATTCAAATGTCTGTACGACGGGTCGAGTAAAAACAAGTCTTTTAAGTTTGCCATGCGACCAAAATACGGAATATTTTAATCCAAAATGATCTGGTCAAAGGCATCGAGCATACGGAATATTTGGAGACGACTCCAGGCACGTTCTTGCACAACAGGGCTTTCAGAAAGCTGTAGTACCTTCTCTTGAAGTGCCGTTAATACTTTTTTGTCGACCTCGGAAAATTCGATTTCGTATGGAGGTGTTTCTTGAACTCGGAAATGCGCGTAAATGCTAAACAGTAATTCCAATTTTTCAAAATCTTCTTTCAGCTGCAGACTCATTGCTGTTGTGTTGAGGATAAGATCCTGAGCCGTCGCTTGTAACTGTGTTCGAATGGCATTGCTGCTTTCAGGTGCCATAACTTCATAAAAAGCATTCATCGCCTCGATCAAAGCCAGATTTTCGGTTTTAACAAGTGCTTTGGGCGTTAATGTCGTTTTCATTTTTTCGACAATGGCTTCTTTTCTTGACTGATGTACTGGCGGAATGTTAAGCACCAAAAAGGAAATCACGGAAATTTCACCTTGCGCAGAGGAACCTAGTGCTTGTAAATAAGGGATGGTTGTCTCTGTGACCAAATTTTCAATGCGCTCCAATGTCTGAATGGATTCCAAAGCTGCTTCGGGATCGTTGACAATCGAAAAAACTCTTCCAGTGGTCGCCATATTGAAATACAACCCTAAATTCACCATGTCAATCGGAGCGTTTGTAAAGATGGGGCGTTTGGGATTGTTGCTTAAGATGTCCAAAACAATTACATCGCTGAGATTGAGTTGCTGCGTTTTTAAGTCGATGCTAATATTGGTCCCCTGAAAAGGCAGTACAAAGGAATTGGGCGCGAGTGTGTAGGTCAGCGTATCATTTTCTTTGATTTTTTTGTCCAACCACTGTTTGAATGGAAGCACGGCCATTTCGTAATCTACATAAATCGGCTTCTCGTAAAGTTTCGCATATTGTTTGGTGCCGATAGCGGATTCGATGGTATTGTTTTTTTGGATCATTGACCAATACCATTCTGTATTTAGCAAGGAAGTATTGATAACAGTTACATCTTTCCGATACCCCATTTTATTTTGAACATAAAGTAACGGATACGTGTCCGTGTCGCCTCCTGTGAAAAGAATACCATTTTCGTCACAACCGTCCAATAGGTTCTTTGCATAGCGAACCCAAACTTCTGGATAATAGGCGTTTTTCAAAAAGTCAGCGGCTAATGGTTCGTCCATGATAGATGTCGACAATAAATAGTAATGCATGATATCGTCGCCCATTTTAAGGGATAAATCATCGATGATGAATGGTTGGTAATTGGGGTGTTCGCGCTTGATTTTTTTCCAGTATTCGAGCGATTCATTCGCTTTCTTTTGAAAATTTTCCCGTTGTACAGGTGATACTTTAGCATACCCCGCATCTTTAAATGCACGTTCGATATCAAAGTTGTCACCTCCCATTCCTGGGTGAATAAATGCCACCGATTCCAAATTGGCAGCTCTTGCCAGAATTTCTAGATCTTCCGCAGACTTCAAATTTTTCTTGTTCACTACCGTGCGTGTGTCCTTTGGCCAGTCTTTGTAACCATAATACAAGAAAAAATCATAGTAGTTCGCCCGGTTAAATAGCGCTTTGAATTCTTCCGGTATTTCATAAAAGCGCTGTGAGCTTTCATATTTTGAGACGTCAAATGGCACGAATTCTAAAGAATTTCTATCCCAGACTTTTACAAACGTAACCTCGTGATTTGGATTGTTGTCGAAGGCTTCAATCGTCAGGAAATAACCTTCGGGTTTCTTTGCAATTCCGTAAAAACAATCGTCACAGTAGCTCGAAATACCCTTGGAAACATGTGTCAGTACTTCCTCCATTTTCGGATAATAACGTCGGATAAATTCGGTTTCGTCAATGGCATTTGCCAAAGCGTTGCTCGTAAGATTGAGTACAATAAATAAGGAAAACAAATACTTCATAGGCTTCAAAACTAACGGAAACGGATAAATTATCGTGCCAAGTTATGTTAATAACGGGACGTCGCTATTTTCTTACAGGTATTTCTGCACGAAAAGATAAATCGTCCCTCCCAATGCGTACATGACAACATCCCAAAGATCAGAAGTGTATTGGGAATAATGAGAAGGAAGGTACCACTCAAAGTAAAATGCAACCATAATAACCTGCACATAAACGTGCCACCACGAGAGTACTGCGTGGGAATCACGACGAACGAGTCGGACAACGATCAAACCGAACGTACACATCGCAGGGACAAAAAGTAAATCGGTCAGATACCACCGCAAAACCCCAGTCTCGCCAAAAATATAGCACCAGCGCACCAGGAAATAGAGCAGCATTACAGCACAAAAAAATAAAAGCGAACGTTGTTTAACCATTAGGAGAAGCTGCAAGCCATGCGAAAAATGAAGCCACGGCAAAGAAAATGAATCCAATCGTATACAAAATTTGATACAACACGCGTAGGAGAAAATATCTGGAGTGCTTCCAGTTCCTTAGAAAAATGTCCAATTTGGTGGGAGGGCGCTCGCGTCGTTTTTTACGTTCCTGCTCTCGCTTTTCTTCAATAATCTTTGGGGACAATAATGTCTTGCACTGAATGCAATAATCTTGTTCTTGATTCCAGGTGCCACAATTGGGACATTTGCGTTCGACTGCCATACCAAGCGAATATGTACAAATGTAGATACTATATGTTTCGCAAACGATATTTTAAACAGTTTAATTCCAAAGAAATCAGGAATTGTTTACATTTGTTTGTGCACCTAATCAAACAAATACTGCTGCTTATTGCGTTCACAACTCTCGCGTTGACAGCAACTTTTGCGCAATCAAAAGAACTTAAAAAGAAGGCGTATGATTCGTTTGAAAAGTTTTTGCAATTCGAATACGAAGACACCTTAAAAGCTCGGATTTATGCCGATTCATCGGTCTATTGGGCGAAGAAAACAGGCGACGATAAATTACTAGGGGATGCCTATCGCCTGAAAGGTTGGTTTTACCACGATCGTTCCAATTTAACACAAGCGATTACTAATTATTACAATTCGTTAGCGTGTATGAAGCGGGCAAACAATCAACAAGGGATTGCCGACGCGTATGGAAATCTTGGAAATGCCTTCTACGATAAAAAGGACCTTCAGAAGAGTTTGGAAATGCAATTGATGTCGCTCCGCATTAACGAAGCAATTCTTCGAAAGTCGAAAGATCCGAAAGCAATTGCTGCCGCGCGTGAAGGGCGTTCTACGGCGATTCATAATACGGGAGACATTTACGGGGAAATCGAAATGTTTGACGAAGCGTTCAAGTATGCGTACGAGAGCATGGCTTACGACATCAAAATCAAAGATTCTATTGGAATGGCGATTTCGTACAATACCATTGCTACCCTGTATAAGGAAACGGATAAAACAGACAGCGCAGAATATTATTTCAAAAAGGCGATTCGAATCTACGAACACAAAAATCAACCCTACGAATATGGAAATGCGTTGTTGGAATACGCCACTCTGGACGGAGCAAACCTGAGCCAAAAACAACGCTCGGAAATGACACAAAAGGTCTTGCAAATTCGCAGAGACATGGGAGATTCCGATTCGGAAGCCAGTTCATTGATTGCCATAGGAAATTACTTTTTTGACGCCTTGGAAACCGACAGCCTAAGTGCAATTTTGGAGCGAGCATACGCAATCATTGAAGCGGAAGGGCTCGAAGAGTTTTCGCAGGATTATTTTCAATTGTATTCCAAGTACAATTCGCGCATTGGAGATTTCAAACAGGCCTTTTTTGCGCTGGAAAATTACCTGGAATTAAAAGCTGTTGCAGACGAGCGTAAACATACGCAGGATTTGATTACAGGTGGAATTCGTTACCAGTTGGAATCGAAATATTATCAGGATAGTTTGACGCAACAGAACAAGTTTACCTTGGAGCGCAATCGATATCTGGAAGATATTTCTGAAATTCAAAACATCGTCTATTTG
The DNA here is from genome assembly GCA_050289845.1 of Crocinitomicaceae bacterium. GTDB lineage: Bacteria > Bacteroidota > Bacteroidia > Flavobacteriales_D > Crocinitomicaceae > UBA4466. Next base: position 5,312 of record JBNKGN010000215.1, read on the forward strand.
AGTGTTATTGGGTTCATTATTCTGATCGTTTCCCTGCTGTATTATGTGGGGTCCAATCGTAGAAGAAAACGCCTCAATACCGTGCTTATTGAAAAAAATGCTTTGGTGCAGGAACAGAAAAATCTGGTCGAAGAAAAGAACAAGTCAATTTCTGATTCCATCAATTACGCACGACGTTTGCAAGCCGCAATTTTGCCGACACCCGAGCAAATCAACGAGTTTTTACCAGAGAGCTTTTTGATGTTTTTGCCGAAAGATGTCGTCAGCGGGGATTTTTATTGGTTCGAACGAAGAAACGAAATCTGTTTTCTTGCAGTGGCGGATTGCACGGGACATGGAGTTCCTGGAGCGATGGTAAGTGTTGTCTGTAGTAATGCGCTCAATCGATCGGTGAATGAATTTGGAATCACTGAACCGAATAAAATCCTGGACAAAACCCGAGAACTCGTCATTGAAACGTTTGCAAAAAGTGGTGATCAGGTTTCGGATGGAATGGATATTTCGTTGATTGCCGTGGATTTGAAAACGCGAAAACTTCGATTTGCAGGAGCACACAACAGTTTGTGGATTGTCCGTAAGAAGTCAGAAAATGAGATTTTAGATGAAAACATACGTATCCAAGAAGGCGATAATCATGTTTTACTCGAATGGAAGGGAGATAAACAACCGATCGGAAGATTCCATGACATGACGCCGTTCAATCAATCGGAAATTCAACTCGAAGCGGAGGATCAAATCTATCTCATGTCCGATGGTTTTGCGGACCAGTTTGGTGGTGAATACGGCAAGAAATTCAAATATATTCCACTCAAAAAATTGATTTTGGAGCATTGTGAAGCCTACTTGGAAGAAC
>JBNKGN010000216.1:0-6137 GCA_050289845.1 Crocinitomicaceae bacterium
TTCAATTTTCTCAATGGAGTACTCCCATTTCCACTTGCCAATTAGTGTAGAAGAAGCACCTTCCAATTTGTCTTTTCGACAGGAGCTGATGAATATTGACAGCAATGCAACAGAAATTACAAGCCTCATAAGACAATTAGTTTTTTGGAATAAACCATTCCGTTATTATTCCAAAGTACGTAATAAATCCCACTTTTCCATGAATCAACATGGACTGATATTGCATTACTTTCTGTATGTGATGCGTACACTTGTTTACCTAGAACATCAGATATGAGAACCTCGCTCCCAGTAGTATTTTCTAAATTCTTCAATTGAATTTCTACTCGATCCTTCGCGGGATTGGGTTTGAGTTCGAGTTCGATTATTTCATTTGGAAAAGGAATATTGGAACCGACATAAGGGAGGTTTACATCCGAGTATTTAGTAACAACATTTCTAGAGACAAAAATTTCGTCTTCTGAATTTCCGTTGTTAGAATGTGAAATAAACGCCCCGTCAGATTCCCGGTAGGCTTTAAAAAGAATCATGGATCCAGCATCATAACCATTCCCAGATTCAGGTTGATCATTGAGCGTGGGATATTTCAGGTTGAGGTTACCGAATATTCCTGTCCACTTTTCTTCCGTCGAAAGAGGCGTCAGAGTGAATGGGTCATAGAATTTAATAATGTACTTATGTACAAAACCCATATTATCGAGTTTGAGTTCGTTCGCACTGCCACCTTGATTCCAACCAATAGTTGCGCGTGTTTCATAAACATCAGGAACGTCGTCAAGATCATCAAGATCAATATAACAATCGCAATCTGTGCTGTCACACCAACTTTCCCTCAACGTATAGCGATTTACGGTTCTGTTGTTAATCACTCCAATCGCTTTTCTTGCATCAGATTCAAAGTCCCTCAAATAAATAACTTCTGCCGCCTTATCTTTTCGTACATCAAAGTCATTATACCATTCGTCCTGGTTTAAGTCAACAGTGTTGAGAAATTGTGCCATGGATGGAATGGTACTTAGCGCATCATTTCGTTCTGCGACATCGTCCCAGGTAGGTTGGTTACTATTGTAGTGCCATGGCAATCCTGCGCCAGCAGCTCCTGTAAACGGAGTAATTATAAACTGTTGTTTGTGGGTGTGTTGATTGTCACAGCCATGCTTTCCAACGCCAATTTCTGCCATGAAGTATGGTTTGGATTCTGTGGTAAAAGATTCATAATATGTTATCTCTTTAGACATCCATTCGTATTTTTCATTCGCTGCGTGGTAATCATGATACTCGCGAATGTCAATGTAAGGAGATAGGTAGGAATAATCTCCCGCAAAGGTAGAAATTCCATCTTCTTCTGTTCCTGGTGGAAAATAGTATGGATCTCCACTTATTTCATTTGGAGCTCCACCGTAATCTGCTGCCAATAGGTGGTTTCCGTGCCACAATTCTTCCTTGATATAACGCGCCATTTCGATTTGCCAATCGGAGATTTTGTGTACAAAAGCAGTATCGTAATAATACGGTTTATCATCTGGTGATCCATCTGTCTGTGAACAATTCACGGGATTAAGAGGGTATGTTACTCCTGCAAAATTAATTTCATTCATAAACTCAAGTACTCCAATGCTTGTAGAGTAGCCATATCTAGAAACATAGTAACGCAATCGATTCTTATAATAACGAATTTGGTCAGGATCTGAAAAAAACTCATCAATGGTGGCAACGCCATAGTTCGGATCGGTATGATAGCAATACCCAACATCACCTCCGATACCAGTCGGTGCAAGATCACAAATAACCCCCGCTTCGCCTTGTGAGGACCAATCCCAAAAATAGGAATTGGAAACCCCCGTGTAAGTAAGAGGAAGCGTGTAGGTCAAACAATAATGCATGCGCATATCCATACTTGCCAAGGTATCCACCAATTGATCCATTTCCCAGGCGCGGTACATGCGGTCGCTGTAATCACCCAGTGTTTCAAATTCAATTTCGGTCGAGTAGGGTTGGTTCATGTAGCGGAAATAATTGGCCCCAGCATCTGAAAGTTCTTGCAATTCGCCCATGTATTTGACATAATCTTTTGGTTCCGTACCCGTGGTGGAATACGCTGTATTTCGTCCTTGCGTGGGCATGTTCATTCCAAAGGGATAAAAGGGTTCCCCTCCAATTTTAAAATACCTTCCATTCTCTCCCACACGCATAAAATCTGGCAAGCCCACATCAACTACATTAAACTGAAATTCGTTGAGGTCAAAATACTCACCTGTTACGGCACAATAAACGGAGATAGCGCATCGATACAATCCCGTAGCTCGTGGCGCAAACCGAATACGGAAATTGGAACCCGGTGTTGGCAGTGCATTCCACGTCAAGGTATCGGCAGAGCGTTCGTATTCTTCGTAGTAAAAACCGTGTCCAATCCAGGGATTTTGCCAATTGCCGTTGTACAGTGGACTGAAATACGCTTTGATTTCCAATTGTTGCGGATCGAACGGGTTCACGTTGGTCGGGCTTTGTCCGTATTGTACAAAATCTTGCACGAGGTCGTTGATGTTTTGCGGAAGCACCACCGCCAACTCTAGTTTTCCGAAGCGTTCCACGTGATTGAGGTCGGGATAGTTCATCACCAGAACGTCTAAATTTTCTTGTGGTTTGATCTGCAAGTGCATACTTCCCGTAGCGCTGAATTGTCCCGCACGGAAGTTTTCCTGAATGTGAATGGATTCGTCCGCTGTGATTTCCAGTTGATCGTCCAGATCAAAGAAATAGGTATTCACAGAATCGAGTAAAACACACGGTTTGTGAAAGGTTCCCGGCTCAATGGCCTCCAAAGCAACAGGGGAAACAACAGGGTCGAAGGTTTGGCAATTGTACACCGAGACTTGCCCGAAAGCCGCGAAGCCAAACGTTCCTGCGATAAAAAGAAAGAATTGTTTCATCTTAGTTCCCGTTGTTTTGTTCTACTTCTTTCAAACGCTTTTCCAAATCAATCGTGTAAAGCGTTAATTCCTCAATTTTCTGGAGAAGCAAGGCATTCATCTCTGCCACGTTAATCCCCGTCTCTTTCACTTCCGTTTCCGAAGGAACATCGGGCAAATGTCCGTTCTGCTCAATGTAGGTCTCCACTTCTGATAACGGCAATAAGGTATAGTTGGGTTGGAAAACATGATCGGCCCACGATTGTGCATCAATGCGAATTTCACGACTGCGCAGCAATCCATTGTTGTTCACCGATAGGAGTTGACGGTTCATATTTTCAACAACAAACAAGTCACGATCGAGATTGTCATCCGTGTACGGAGCACGTAAATTGTAGAACAAATTCGGCGTCGTATTCGATGGATCTGCATTTCCCAAAAACAATCGGGTGGTGAACGTCGTTCCATTAACATCCAAATGCACTCGTGGGTTTAAGGTGGCGATTCCAACTTTTACCGAATCGCACAGCGTGGTAAGTTTGTCAAAACTAGACGTCCAATACGGCGCATTCCGATATTGTGAACTCGGGTGGCAAAAATTAGGGTCCGTATCAAAAGCTGTCGGTAACGCAAATAAAGCACTCCAGGCGGTTCGCATCACGGTTCCGTCCGTTTTTGCTACCATTAAATCAAAACTTTCAGGATCATTATTGGGTTGTAATGCTGTTATGTAAAGGGTGCCGTCAATTTGCACATCTTGAAACTTGGAGGCGCCATCTACGTTCAAATCACTAGCAAGTCGTGCGTCGCTTTGCACAAATAAAGAATCCTGGACTATCAGAGTCGAGTCAACCTTCATATTCCCACTAACTTGAAGACGGTGAGAAGGAGTCGTAGTTCCTACACCAACATTACCGTTCTGATAAATGTAGTTCTGGTTGTTCCCGTTTCCATTTCCATTTCCTTGAGAAAATACGGTTGTAGTTAGCGCGGCAAAAGTGAAGAATAGCAATGCTGTTTTCATAAGGGGATTGTTTTAAAGTGAATTTCAAGCAATAGTGTGCCAAAAGTGAGAAATGTTTTGTTTGTTTCCAAGAAGTCAGCAGCAGATTAGGTATTTGTTGTAGCATTTTGAGTACAAGTACTTATGTCTGTGCGTCAATGGTTTAATGAAATTATAGGGTTTCCCCCTTTGGAGGGGGGTAGGGGGGAGGATGCCTGGATTTCGCTCTGATTCCTTGGGCTTGATTTCAACAACATCAACTTGCGCTAATCGAACGAAGACTTTGGTACTCGCTTCAAGTTAAAGTGAAGAGGATCAATATGCAAAATGATTTTTCATTTTCCTCCCCCTGCCCCCCTCCAAAGAGGGAACCGATCACCGATCAAAAAGACCTTCTCATAAATGCGGAGTATTCTCAAACGAATAATCACCGCTCTCCAACGCTTAATCAAACCCACTAAATAGATCACGGCAAAGTCAGCAGATTTGAGTTAAAATTTGCATCATGAAACGAATCACTTTTCCCCTCGTCTTTTTCCTTATCGGCTTGATAGTATCGATTTTATCAGCGTGCGGCTCGTCGAAAACCGAAATAATTAAGGTGGATCCCGCATTTCGCGAGTACGTTTCTGGCTATTCGTCGGGAATGATTGAAAGAAAGGATGTTATCGAAGTGGAATTAGTAGAACCGCTACCGAAAACAGTTTCACAAAAGAAATTGCAAAAACTGTTTCGACTTTCTCCAGAAATTAAAGGGGAAGTAGCCGTTACCGACGGACGAGTGTTGACATTCACCCCAGCAAAACCATTGCCTTCAGGACAGTTTTTTACTGCAACTCTCGATTTGGGTGAACTGGCAAAAGTGAAATCAGGCTACGAGACCTTTCAATTTCAGTTTTCGACGTTTGAGCAAGAATTGAATGTCAGTATCAACGGTTTAAAAGCCTACAATGAATATGAAATTCGTTACCAGAAATTTACGGGGGAAGTGTATACCCGCGATTACGAAAGCGAATACAATGTTAAAAAATCAATTAAAATCACCATGAACGGCACACCCGTGAGCTTTGAGATGGAAAAAGTGAGCGATGGACGTCATTGGACCTTTCAGGTGGACAGTGTGAAGCGAACGGACAGCCCTCAAGAAATTCGCGTTACGTGGAATGGTAGTTCGGTCCGCGCCAATTCCAAAGGAAGTAGGAAGTTTACAGTGCCTGCTTTGGGTGACTTTTCGGTGCACAACGTCAACGTGTTTGACAACGAAGACCAATATGTAGAAGTGCGCTTCGGTGATCCGATCAAGGCAGGACAAAGTTTGAGAGGGCTGCTGCGCCTGGTGGATACGTCAGGAACGGAAGTATCGGGCTTGTCGTTTGACGTGGACTACAACATTGTGCGCATGTATTTGCCGAATCGAAAAATAGGGTTATATCAACTCAAGGTGGCAAGCGGAATCGAAAATTCTGCGGGCGGAAAAATGTTGAGAGGTGCCGATTTTGACGTGCGTTTTGAAGGAGTCAAGCCAAAAGTACGCATGATTGGAAGTGGATCTATTTTACCGAATTCGCAAGGGTTGATTTTCCCTTTTGAAACCATTGCTTTGAAAGCGGTTGATGTACGGATTATTAAAATCTATGAAAAGAATGTCCCTCATTTCTTGCAAGTAAACGATCTCGACGGCGATGATGAATTGACCCGATTTGGTAAGATTATCGCAGAGAAAAAAGTACGCCTAGACTACGATTCCTCCAAAGACTTAGACCAATGGAATACGCATGTGATCAATTTGGACAAATGGATCAAAGCGGAACCAGGGGCGATTTATCAAGTGGCCATTAAATTCAATAAAACGTATACGACGTGCGAGTGTAACGACGAAAAAGAAAGTGATTTCGTTCCTACGAAAAACGACGGTTGGAACGAAGACGACTGGCACCGATACGGATTCGACGGATACTCAACCTGGGGCTACTATGGCTCGGATGAATCAGCGTGTTCGGATTCGTACTATTACGGAAATGCAGTGCAACGAAATATTTTAGCGTCGGATATCGGAATGATTTTCAAATTGGAAGTAGACAAAAAATCGACGGCAGTTCTTACGGATATGCTTACGGCAAAACCTCTGGTCAACACGGAAGTCGCGTATTACGACTACACATCCACTCTAATTGCCAAGGGAGTAACGAATGACCAAGGGATGTTTACGACCAAACTTTCACGCA
>JBNKGN010000217.1:0-6122 GCA_050289845.1 Crocinitomicaceae bacterium
AACGAACCCCTAAAAATATACTTCCCTGAAATATTATACGCAATGTTCGCTTCCTCAAATTGACTCGAAACCCAAAGATTACGCTGAATTTCAGAGACGGCATAACTCTCTTGCTCTGGAAGAACTTCGATTGACTCAAACGCATCCTTCTGTGAGGACTCGATCAGGGCCCCGTGTGACTCCAATGTTGAATGTGTAAAGATGTCCTTGAGTCCCAGCTTTACATCAAATCGCTTATGGTATTCTCCTATCAATCGTGTTGCCTTCAGGCTATGTCCACCCAAAGCAAAGAAGTCATCATTAATACCGATATCCTCTCTTTGCAAAATCTCACCCCAAATAAGAACAAGCTTCTTCTCTATTTCATTTCTCGGTGCCACATACTCCACTCCGCTTGAAACACCAAGACCCTCTGGTGAGGGTAAGGACTTCTTGTCTACCTTTCCATGCGAAGTGAGTGGGAAACGATCCAATTGAATGAAATACGATGGGATCATGTAATCCAACAAAATATCCTTTAAGTATTTGCGGAGCTCTGAGGTATTTAATTCCTCTTTGCTTTGAAGGTAAGCGACCAAACTCGTCTGATCTGATTCCCTTATCGATACAACAACTACCTTTTCAATCGAACGATGACTCAAAAGAGCCTTTTCGATCTCTCCTAACTCAATTCGGTAACCGCGGATTTTTACCTGATCATCCAACCTTCCCAAATATTCCAAATCACCGTTCGTAAGAAGGCGGACTTTGTCCCCAGAACGATACAATCGTTCAGATGCTTTGAATGGATTCGAAATAAAACGAGAGCGCGTAAGTTCTTCTTGATTTAAATAACCACGAGAAACACCCTTTCCCCCTACATACAACTCCCCCGAAACGCCCACAGGTAGCAAGTTCTGATTCTCATCCAAGACATAACAACTAAGCGTTGGTATAGGAACCCCGATATTGCTCTTATTGATCGCTATTTCTTCCGATCTGATCTCCTTGTAGGTCACGTGAACCGTTGTCTCGGTAATACCGTACATGTTGATCAGTTTTACATCAGGATAAACCGAATGCCAATCTGAAAGTGTTGAGGGAGATAATGCTTCTCCGCCAAAAATTACATAACGCAAACTCAATTCATGACGCTGATTCGATAGCTCCAAACGGGCCAAGTTGTTAAACGCTGAAGGCGTTTGGTTAAGTACCGTCACTTTATGTTCCTTCAATAACGCCAGGTACTGATCTGTATCTCTGGCAAGCATCGAAGGGATCATGATCAGTTTTCCGCCAAATAATAAAGCGCCATACATCTCCCAAACAGAGAAGTCAAAGCAATACGAATGGAACATCGTCCATACATCTTGCTCATCAAAATCAAACAACCAATCATCGTTCTTGAACAAACGAACCACATTCCCGTGCTCCAACAACGTTCCTTTAGGACTGCCCGTAGTTCCTGAGGTGTAAATCACATAAGCAAGATCAGTTGGTTGAATACTTCTATTCGGGCGTGTTGAAGGGTAAACTTCAGAACGGAACTTCATAAGGTCCTCATGATCAAGAACAACCTTGCAAGCACTATCCTTTTCTATGTAGTCAATACGCGCTTGGGGATAGTTCGGATCTATTGGAACGTACACACCTCCGGATTTCAAACTCGCCAAAATAGCGATCACAATCCACTCTGAACGCTCCAGTTTTATGCCGATAAAATCCTCTGAAACAACACCATGATGATCTATAAGATAATGTGCCAATGCATTCGACAAATTATCCAACTCCTTATACGTAAGCTCAATGTCTTCATATACCAAAGCCACTCGGTTCGGTAAACGGTCAACCTGCTCTTCGAACAAATCAACCAACGTCTTATCTGAAGGATAAGACACTTCTGTATGGTCATAACGTGATAACAAATACGTTTGCTCCTCTAGTGAAAGCATGCTAACCTGATGAATCGGTAAACTCGGTGTGCTAAGAAGGTTTTTTAACAACTCAACATAATGCGAACGCATACTCTCTATTCTCGAAGCATCAAAATAATCTTTGTTATACACCAACGTGCCGCTAAAGCCTGTCTCGCTGTGTTGAATAAGCATGTTCAAATCATATTTCCCCTGTCCAAGGTTCGTCTCTAAAACTTCTGCCGCTAAACCGCCAAAAGCACTTTGTTGATCTGTCAATGAAGTGTTCTCATACTTGAACAGAATATCGAAAAGAGCTGTACGACTCATATCCTTCTCCGGGTTGAGTTCCAATACCAGTTTATCAAAAGGCATCGACTTATAACGGTAAGCCTCTTCCAGACTCTGTGAGGTCTGGGCCACTACGCTCAGAAAATCATCCGCCGAGTCGAGGTAGTTGCGCAGTACCAAAAGGTTTGAAATAGGACCCACTATGTCCTGTGTATGTGCATGCTCTCTATTGTCAACACTTGTCCCTATGACGATCTCTTCGAGCCCCGTATAGCGATGCATCAACACATTAAAAGCACCCATCAGTACCTTAGACACCTCCACATTATTCGATACACTGAATGCTTTTAAAGCATTACTTAGTTCTTCTCCAAGTTCAAATTTCGCTACTGATGATGCGTAAATGTGAACCAATGCTCTAGGGCGATCTGTCTCTACTTCCAAATCCTGAAGTTGACCCTTGAGCTTTTGCTTCCAGTAAATCAACAGAGACTCCTCTGTTTCTTGAGACATCTCATCCTGCCAATGACTATAATCCGCATACGCATATGCAGCAGCCTTGAGGGAGGGAGTCGCTCCTTTACTGAGTTCTTCGTAATACGATGCAATGGATTTGTAGATCACTTCCAGAGAGCCTCGGTCGCAAATGCTGTGATGCACCGTAAGAACCAATGTGTGATCTTCTTCGCTTGATTTTATCAAGCTGCCTCGAATCAGCCAGTCGGCTTTGCCAAATGGAACCTGTGCGATTAACTGCGATTGTGACAAAATGTCCCCGTCCGATAACACTTCTTCCAAACGAAACGCTACCGATTCGCTGATCTTTTGATATAGCTGACCTTCAACTTGTTCCAGTCGTGTTCTTAAAACACTATGCATTGAGATAACACCCTGAATGCTCTGCTCCAAATAAACCTTGTTCAATGAACCTTTCAAGCGAACAATCAATGGAATGTTGTGATATACGGGTGAACCGTCATACAACTTATCGGTCTCAAATTCATCAATAAACCACAAACGCTGTTGGTGTGATGAAGCTAAAATAGCCCCGTCTTTCGGCACTCTCGTAAATCCGATAAAGCTCGGTCGTTCTGTATGAACAACATCATAAACCCGTTGTCTTGGATCCATTACCATGGATGAAAGAATCCTCTGAAAATGAGTCGCCATTCGTTCAATAGAGTCGCGTTCAAACAAATCCGTATTGTATTCAAAGTTCACCGCAACACCGTCTGCGTGTTCAGCAAAATAAATCGCCAAATCAAACTTACTCCCTCCAAGGGTCCCCGTTGAGTATGGGCGAACCTCTAAGTCCCCTAATATTTTAGGACTTCCTTCAAAGGCTGAACTCGTCATGTTCACAACAACATCAAACAAGGCATGACGGCTAACATCTCGAACCAAATCCAACTCTTCCAATATCCTATCAAGAGGAACCTGCTGGTGTTTATATCCTTCCAAACAAACCTGTTTTACTCCTTTCAGAAAAGACTCTACGGACGCCTCTAAATCTACATGCTTTCTAAAGCCTAAAGTGTTCACGTAGTAACCAATCTGACGCTCCAAATCTGGGTGCTCTCTTCCTGTACTAGGAACTCCTACTATAAAGTCGAATCCCTGTGTGTACTTATGCAAAAGCAGGTAAACTGCTCCCAAAACGTTCATAAGAGAGGTCGTTCCTGTATCCCTGTTCAGCGCTTTTAGGTGTTGACAAACCGTTGTAGCCAAATTAAAGCTTACATTATCTCCTGAAAATGTATGCATCTTAGGACGAGGACGTGATATAGGAAAATCAACAACTGGTAAACTTCCCGAAAACTGATCCAACCAATAGGACTTATGCAATCCCAGCTTTGAACCTCTCAACTCTTTATCGATCCAATTGACATAATCCTTATACTGAACAGCTAATGGCGCAAGACTTAACGGTTCCTTATTCACCCTGCTATTGTAAAACAGCAACAACTCTTCGATCATAACCTCGATACTCCATGCGTCGCTCACAATGTGATGAATCACATAAACAAAAACATATGAATCCCAAGACCTCTTCAGAAGACTCGCTCGCAACAAAGGACCAGCCTCCAAATCAAATGGCTCTGACGTAATTGATATCACTGCTTCTCGCACCTCGTCTTCACTAGAAGAACTCAAATCAACTTGAGAAACACGGAACAATACTTCTTGCACAGGTAAAATGTGCTGACGTAAAACACCCTGTTTATTTTCCTTGAATACCGTTCGCAAAGACTCGTGGCGCTTCAACATCTCCGAAAAAGACCACTCCAAAGCTTCAACATCCAACGAACCCCTAAAAATATACTTCCCTGAAATATTATACGCAATGTTCGCTTCCTCAAATTGACTCGAAACCCAAAGCAACTGCTGAATATCTGACACGGGATAATCCTCTTGTTCCTCGACAAGAGGAATTGTTTGGAAGACAACTGAGCTTTGGGCATCAATTAATTTTGCGTGATTGGAAATGGTCGCATTTCCTAAAACTTGTTCCAACGTAAGTTCAACGCCGAAGACTTTGGAATACACCATCATCAAACGCATTCCTAATAGCGAATTACCTCCCACTGTAAAGAAATCGCTGTCAAATGTTAAGGCTTCATTTTCAAAAATTTCCTGCCAAAGTTTCAATAACTTGCCTTCGGTTGAATCGTCCATATTGGCAAAATCATTGATTTTCTCCAGTTCTTCCTCTGATAACCTGACATCGGTCTGATCGAAAAAATCCCGATCAACAACATACTTCTTAATTCGCGGTAATAATTCCAGTTTGGAAACCATAATATGCCCCAATTCCTTTAGGTTATAGGTCTGATCGAAAATATCGCACAAATCCTTTTTAGAAATCAAGTGCGTGCTACTCGATTCGCTATCGTATACAATTCCATCGAGCGAAACACTAATCGTATTTGCTCGTAAAAATGGATTATTTAAGGCTGCATTATCAATGAAAGCGTTAGCACTAGCATAGGCTGAAAATCCAACACCTCCTAAAATTGTTGCCAAACTTGAACTGCACCAGATAAAATCCAGATTGTGAGAATTCTCTGTTATTTCCAGAATATTCCTCCAGGTCGCAATTTTTGAATTGTATTGATTGTCATAAATGGTGGAGTCAATGTATTGAATTGTTCCCTTGTCGTTGTTTCTGATGTTTCCCGCCAAATGAAGAATTCCATTGATCGTTCCCTGATGTTTCTCAACACTTGTAAACGCCTCGTTCAACGCGTGTTTATCACTCACGTCGGCCGTATAGTACTTCACATTTTTCGTGTGATCCTTTAGGAATTGGCTTTGTTCATCGCTTAAGTCGTTTACTTCACGACGCCCAACAATAGCTACTTTTGATTGATGGTTCAACGCTAGGTGCTCTGCAAGAGTTCTTCCTGCATTTCCCATTCCACCAAGAAGTACAAGAGTCTTCTCTTTTAATGATGGTTTTTCGAAACCATGAATGGGCACTTTTTCGTAAGACTTCTGCCAACCATCACCATTTCGGTATGCTACAACGGAACCATTTTCTCTTTGCACGCACAACTCTTTCAAGAGCGTCTCATTCCGTAGTGTCTGATCTTCTCCTATGTTAAAATCAATGGTTTTGGAACTTAAAAACGAAAACTCCTGTGTCATTACAGTCATCAAACCTTGCAACGAACTTAGGTTTAGATTAAGTTGTTCATTGGAAAAAACCTGACTGGAATTTTCAGTAACAATGGTGATTTCAATTTGATTTCTGTTCTTTTCGACTAGCGCCTGCACCAACCACAAAAAGGTGAAGAATGTAGAGCGCACAGTAGTACCATCACCATTTATATTTGACCAATCATAGATTACCTTCTCAATCGTAATATGCGCTTCGGCAAGATGATTGAACAGTGCTGAAAACTGAGCCCTGTCTGTCGGATTTAATGTATAGCGGGT
>JBNKGN010000218.1:0-6101 GCA_050289845.1 Crocinitomicaceae bacterium
ATGCGGATATTTCCTTGTTAAAAGAAATAGAAGCCATTAAAAACCAGTTGAGCGATTGCCAAATTATGCTTTGGGGTGACGGTTTGAAATCGAGCCACGAATTTGAAACAGCACCAAGCATCGCTGGACGCATTGGAATGGTGTATTATCAGGTATTTAGTAACACAACAGGCGTCACACAAACGCAACGCGATAACAAAGCGATTGCTGAAGAAGAATACGTCAGCTTCCGAAGAAATTTGGACAACGCGATTGTGCGTTTAAAAGCTGTGGAAGAAAAACTCAGCACTGTTCCTGTCCCTTATATCAAAGGAAAAGATCAGCATTGGAAAGAAGATTAAAAATTATAGAAAGTGTTGAAAAAGCGTCAGAAATGGCGCTTTTTTTTATGCGCTTACGAGATAATGATCAAATTTCTTTAAAAAAACCGTTACTTTCAGCTTCTGTTGCATTCAACCTAAAATACGCTATGAAATTTCTCCTACTCCTTGGATCTCTTTATCTTGGAACGCTCTCCTTCGCCTGTGGAAATGAATATGGTCACAATCTGGAAGGAAGCCGTGTTTACACCGAATTCTTCTATTTGTCCGACCATCATCGTTCTTTCGATAAAGAAGCCATCCAAAGAGCGCTAGATAACGCCATAACTAAAAGAGGCCAAACAGAAGACGATTTTAAAAACGAATCGAATATTGCGCTGTACTACATGAAGTTGGGCGAGGTAAAAAAAGCACTCCAAATTCTAGAACCATTAGCGAAAGAATATCCAGGAGAATATACAATCCTCGCGAATCTTGGAACGGCGTATGAATTGGACGGTCAATTGAATAAAGCGCTACAGCACATTAAAAAAGGTTACGAAATCAACCCGGATTCACACCTTGGAAGCGAATGGATTCACATTAAAATTTTAGAAGCCAAAATTAGAGCGAAATCAAACCCTTCGTCTCTACTCGATCAACCTATTGTGACTTTAGCAGATTTGGAGGCACACGAAGCCGATTTAGAGACACGTCATGTCAATCGAAGAGTCATGGGGGAAGCTCTGAGCAATCAAATGGCACTTCAAATTCGCACCAGAGTTCCATTCACACCTGCGCCCAATAAAGTGATCACAAATTTGCTTAAAACATACGCACAATACGCAGAGAAATACGAAACCTACGAAAACGCACTGATGGCGCAAATTTATCGTTTGGAATTTGAAGGTTCGGAAATGCGCAGAATAACGATCAAGCGTGATATTGATGCCCTCGTAAAGAAAATCCGTACGAGTCCTGGCACGCGACTAAGTCCAATGTTCGTGGATTTAATTCGGTCTGGAGATATTGATCCAACTTTGATGATTTACGCAGCTGATACAATCGAATTCCAATTGCAAGCAGCAGATATGCAACGCAATGCGAAGTTGGATTCCTTTGATTTGCTGAAACAACGTGTAGATTCGCTGGAAGCTTCAAAAAAAGGTCGTAAACGTGGTGTTCGGATTCAGGCAACCAGTGACAATGGCTTCTTTTGGGGAATGTTGTTCGGAACAATTGGATTGATCCTCGGAATTGTTATTTCAACGATTTCATCGCGAAGAAAACGATAATTTTTTCGTATCTTTTATACACTGCAATCAAGGTGAAGTAAAACCCTTCACAAACCAGAAAAGAAGTGCCAGATGACTCTGGCACTTCGCTTTTCCAGCAATTTATTTTACTTCAATGGGATTTTTCACCATTTCTTTCGTTAATGCAAGCTCAAGTACCTCTTCCATGCGCGTCACATAGTGGAACGTCAATCCTTTCAAATAGCTTTGTTTGATTTCGTCTACATCTTTTCTGTTCTTCTCACACAAAATAATCTCCTTAATCTGCGCGCGTTTAGCAGCGAGTATTTTCTCTTTGATACCTCCCACTGGTAGCACTTCTCCGCGCAAGGTAATCTCCCCTGTCATCGCGAGATTTTTCTTCACTTTACGCTGTGTAAAGAGTGAAGCCAACGATGTTAACATCGTAATTCCGGCACTCGGTCCGTCCTTCGGCGTTGCACCTTCTGGAACGTGTACGTGTACATTGTTCGTGTCAAAAACAGATTGCTCCAGAGACAACAAGGCACTGTGTGCTTTCAAATATTCAAGCGCAATTACAGCCGACTCTTTCATCACGTCTCCGAGATTACCTGTCAAGGTTAATTTTCCTTTCCCTTGGGTAATAGACGATTCAATGAATAAAATATCTCCTCCAACAGACGTCCACGCCAATCCCGTCACAACTCCCGCCACATCATTGTTGGCGTATTTTGTACGACCACGACCTGCTCCGAGAATTTCGAATAGATCGTCTGACCCTACTTTCACTTCAAATTCTTCCTCCATCGCAATTTGACGGGCTCTGTTTCGAACTATTTTCGCAACCATTTTATCCAAACCACGCACTCCTGATTCGTTGGTATACTCTTCCACCAACTTTTCTAACGTGCGTTTGTCTATCGTTAAGTCCGTTTTCTTGATGCCATGTTCTTCCAATTGTTTTGGCAACAAATGGCGCTTGGCGATTTCCACCTTCTCCTCGATCGTGTAACCGTTCACCTCGATGATCTCCATGCGATCGCGTAAAGGCCCTTGAATTGACGCCAAACTGTTTGCTGTAGCGATAAACATCACTTTGGATAAATCGTATTCCGTTTCAATGTAATTGTCGTAGAACTCACTGTTTTGACCTGGATCTAACACTTCCAAAAGCGCTGACGAAGGATCACCGTGATTGCTACGTCCAAGTTTATCCACTTCATCCAAAACGAACACAGGATTACTCGTTTCTGCCTTTTTGATATTTTGAATGATCCGACCTGGCATGGCACCAATATATGTTTTTCGATGCCCGCGAATCTCCGACTCGTCATGCAATCCACCCAAAGACATTCGAATGTATTTTCGTCCCAAAGCTTCCGCGATTGATTTCCCCAAAGATGTCTTTCCAACGCCAGGAGGTCCGTAAAAACAAAGTATTGGCGATTTCATGTTCCCTTTGAGTTTCAACACGGCCAGGTATTCCAAAATACGTTCTTTCACCTTTTCCAACCCGTAATGATCGCGTTCCAACACTTTGCGAGCACGATTCAAATCCAAATTATCTTTGGTGTACTCGTTCCATGGAAGATCGAGCAATAAGTCCAGATAATTCAATTGCACCGTATATTCCGCCCCTTGTGGATTCATACGTCCGAGTTTGTCCAGTTCTTTGAAGAACAATTTCTCCACGACTTTGTCCCACTTTTTCTTTTCAGCACGCGCGCGCAACTCGGTCACATCCTGTTCTTGCGGATTGTCTCCCAGTTCGTCTTGAATGGTACGCATTTGTTGGTGCAAGAAATACTCCCGTTGTTGGCGGTCCATATCCAAACGCACCTTCGACTGAATTTCGTTGCGCATTTCCAGCATTTGAGCTTCTAACGTAAGATGCTCCATCACCATCATTACGCGCTTTTTCATGTCAAGTTGCTCCAACATTTCCTGCTTTTTGGAAACATCCGCATTCATGTTTGAAGAGATGAAATTCACCAAAAACGTGGGACTTTCAATATTTCCAACGGCAAAAGAAGCTTCGGATGGAATGTTCGGACTTTCCTGAATGATTTGCAGCGCCAACTCTTTGATTGACTTGAACGCCACGGTCATTTCTTTGTCTTTTGGATCTACTCGTTGTTCTTCCAACAAGGCTACTTTCGCACGCAAATACGGCTCGGATTGCACCAATTCTTCCATTCGAAAACGGCGTTTCCCCTGAATAATGACCGTAGAACTTCCATCGGGCATCTTCAACATGCGAACGATTTGCGCAACCGTTCCCACCTTGTGTAAATCCTCAAATTCAGGTGATTCCTCTTCCTGATTTTTCTGCGAAACAACTCCAATGATTTTGTTGCCTTTGTTGGCTTCGCGAATAAGCCGAATGGATTTATCACGTCCAACTGTTATCGGTATGACAACACCTGGAAACAACACATTATTCCGCAAGGGTAAAATGGGTAATTCGTTGGGAAATACCTGTTTGTTCATTGTTTCTTCTTCTTCGGCGGTGATTAACGGAATGAATTCCGCATCAGATTCTAACGCTGAAGTTAAATGCAAACTATTTTTATCAAAAAAATCACTCATAATTTTATGTATCACGTCAATGTGTCAGCGAAGATGTACGCATCGACATTTCAATAACGGAAATTGGGGGATTCAAAGGTTGTGCCAATGACAAGATGCTGCAATTTTGTCTTACTCCATGTCAGAAATATGCTTCAAAATCGCTATTTCGTCAGCCGAAAGACTTTTTCCACGCCGTATCATCATATTGTTTGCCGCAGCAATCGCACGATCGAAGCCGTATTTTTCGCCATCTACGCCCCAGGCAAAAGAACCGATGTATTTCGGTGGGAAATCACCGCCAAAAACATTTGCAGACACTCCAACCACCGTCGCAGTGTTAAACATCGTATTGATCCCACATTTGGAATGATCGCCCATCGCCAACCCCATAAACTGAAGATGCGTTTGTGTTTCTTTGCCCTCCCGGTAGTTGTAGGTTTTAATCTTACCGTAATTGTTTTTCAGGTTGGAAGCATTTGTATCGGCCCCCAAATTGCACCATTCTCCAATCAAGCTGTTGCCCAAAAAGCCGTCGTGCCCTTTGTTTGAATAAGCTTGAAAAACGACATTTGTCACCTCTCCTCCGACCTTACAAAATGGTCCAATCGTGGTAGGTCCGTACACTTTCGTACCCATCTTAAATGCCGCGTGTTCACACAAAGCGATGGGCCCACGAAGCAGACAACCTTCCATAACTTCCGCATCACGACCAATGTAAATAGGTCCAGAAGTTGTATTTAAAATCGAAGCTTCGACAGTTGCTCCCTCTTCCAAGAAGATTCTATTGGGGTCACCGATAATTGTATTGGTGGGCGATAATTGTCGCGACGTGCGCTTTTGCGTGAGAATTTGAAAATCGTGTTTTAGAATAACATCGTTTTTCTCGAACAAATCCCAACGGTGGTTGAGTACAATTAATTCTTCTCCAGAATAAGAAACCTTTTTCTTAGCATCCTGCTTTCCAGCCAACCATAAATCACCATCAAAAAGGGCTTCATCGTCTTTTAAATTCAAAACAGTGTGTGCCAAATCTCCATTTGCAATGACACATGCGTTGATCAAAACCCCTTCATTCGAAGGAAAAGCTCCGCTTAAATACGTTTCGGAAACAAAACCGATTTCTGCACGAGGGACCAGCAATTTCCAGCGAGCGTCGTTGGTCAAAATTCCCACACGTAAATTTCCAATAGGTCGTGTAAGACTCAAAGGCGCAAAATCGAGATGCTTATCGTTATTGTGAAGATTCAGTAGCATGTGTATCAATTAGAGATTCGGAATTTTCGCCTTTTACCATAATTCTAGACAGCAAATACAGCAGAATAAAGGTAATCAATGCGTTTAAAATGATTAGTTCAAAGCCAAACTGATAGTCTCCAAAAATGCCAGATCCTCCTTTAACAACGCCCGGTGCTCCTTTTGAGAAAAGCCAGAGAAAAACCGTAGTGAGAATTGAAATACCACAGGCAAGTGGAATTAAAGCATCCTTCACAACTCTTTTGGTAAGAATTCCGAAGAAAAACATGCCAATCAACGGACCGTACGTGAATCCAGCCAAAGTCATTAAAATTCCAATCGCACTGTTGTCTCCTCCAATTGATTTTTGCAGCAAAATAACGGTGAGAATAATGACCGCTGACATTGCAATATGGACGATTTTTCGCGTGCGAACTTTCTTTTCTTCGGCGATTTTATTTTCGTTGAATCCCAGAAAATCGACAGAAAAAGAAGTTGTCAGGGAAGTCAATGCAGAATCCGCACTGGAATACGCTGCGGCTATCAACCCAAGCAAGAAAAGCACGCCGATGACAGGCCCCGCCGATTCGCTCAACGCTATCTTCGCAAAAAGCAAATCAGGTTCATCATTCCTAACTCCAAGTTGATCTGCATACATGTACAACAGCGCCCCCAACCCCAGGAAAACAAGATTCACAAGTATTAACACTGCCGCCATGGAAATCACGTTCTTTTGTGCGTC
>JBNKGN010000219.1:0-6034 GCA_050289845.1 Crocinitomicaceae bacterium
ATCCGCCTCAATGGCCAAACGCTGACTTTCGTTGAACGCAATTCCATACGCTGAATGACGCGCGTTGGTAGCAATCAGTACGAGTGCTTCGAAAACGTTTGGACACTGGATGCTCCATTCGAGCGCCTGCTGTCCCCCAAGAGAGGCACCGATGAGTAATTTCACAGAATCGATCTTCAAATGCTGCCGTACCAATTCAAACGATCGTGCGACGTCTCGCGCGGTCAGAAGGGGAAACGCGTTCAACAAGGGACGTTTGTTTTCACGTGGGTTGAGTGGTCCGGTTGAGCCATAACAAGACCCTAGCGAATTCACGCAAACGATAAAATATTCTTTGGGATCGAACAATTGATAACGACCGAACAATCCGTCCCACCATTCCATAACATTGGAATTAGCTGTAAGTGCGTGGCAGACCCAAACAACGTTGTCTTTGGCTTCGTTGAGCGTACCAAAAGTCTGGAAAGCGATTTGTGCATTTTCAAGAGAATCCCCGCCTTCAAGGCGAAAATCCTTTACAATTAAAGTGTTCATTATTGGAAAATAGAAGTGACTGCCTGAAGCGGCAAATGAAATTTAAACAGGTTTTAGCCGTGGCTTAGCACCAACAGCAAGAATGCGTCATGCACATGTACAACTCTGTTGTTGTAAATTTCTTTGGGTTCCGAGAACCATTCAATTTTCCTGTAAGTGTGTCCTTAACGTTTTTCATATCTTTCGTTTATATTCTCCCGACTACATTGTCGGAATCAGGAATTGGCACCGGTTTTCCAATACTGAACATCAGTACTTAAAGTTGGTTGCCAGAGGATCACAGAGCCTGTCTCTACCCTCTTCTTTATAAATCAAGATCCACCGTCGTGGCTTTGACGCTACAAATGTTTTAAATTTGTTTTAACATAAACAACCTTTTTCGCGAATTAATTTTTAGCCCCTGTGTTATGAGACAAAAAAACTATCTTCGATCTACCATCGTTAGCACACTGGTTATCATGGGATTATTCGCGTTTTGTTATTGGTATTTTATTCGTCCAATGTACCTAAACAATGTGGATCAACAAAAGACAATTTCGTTGCAAAAAACACAAAAAATTGCTTTTGGGAAGTACCCAGAGCAGAAAAAAGTGTTTGGAATTGAGTTGGAGATTTCGGGAAGTGCATCTTCGAATGTGGACATTGTTATTTCTGATGAAAAAGGAATGCATCACTCGGCCGCTTTAAAGGGGAAAAAATTGGATTTTGTTTATAAAAACAACTGGACGAGTGATAGTTGTTTTATCGAGGTTCTTCCCCGTGGAAAAAAGCATGGAACAGTGAATGTTAACTGTCGTTTTCTAGCGATTGATTAGAACGCTTTAACGCTTGCAGCGCTTTTATATTCACTGGAGCAAACATGGATTCGTTGAACACAATTTCTATTTTTCGCAAGTTTCCGTTTACCAAATAATCATATCTAAAAGACGTAATATCTGCCATGTAAGAAGTGATAACAATCGGACTTCCTTCATTAACTTCAAAAATAATATGCTCGTGAAAGCCCCAAGGAAAACGATTAGACTCTCCATTATTCGAGAAACAATGCAGTTTCTTCAAACGCGTATTCTCTACAAAATTCTTTTCACCAGATAACGTATTGATTACCGTGATTCCCTTATTGCAAAAAAGCACTTTCTTCTTGCAAGAAAATTTCAAATAATTACACAACATCCAAATTGTTGGTATAGTTATCAAGCCAGGTATAAGAACAACCATCAATAAAAAACGAAACCACTCGCTGATCTCCATTTCATCAGAAAAAAACACTAGTAGCAATACGACATGACCAATGATCCAAACCAAAGGAAAAAAGGCTTGTCTAAAAAAACGCCGCAACGTGAATGTATATTCTTTATTCACTGACATTAAAGAAACTTACGCGTAAACTTAAACAGTTTCATTTTCGTCTTGAACTTTCTTACTTGCTAAACTGTGCATACATGGCATCAATGTCAAATTTCTTGTCGCCGACGTAGTGTTTTCCTTGATAGTCTAACTGAGAGTCTTTTTCCAACAAATACAGCTGTTTCGCTTTGTTCGATTTTACGGATTCCACCAGCAATTTCGCAGGTCCGTATTCTGGTTTTTTACGATACGCCGCGAAGGCATAATTGGCTTTTACGATATTGATATTTCGGATGGTCACCTTGGATTTGTCCTTTGAAGCTACGCCAATTTCTGCACCGTTGATCGTGCAATTCTCGACGATCAATCGTGATTTCTCACCACCTGAAATGCCTTTATCTCCTGAATTCACAATGGTGCAATTGGAAATTGTCAAAACGCTACCTGAAAAATCGATGCAGTCATTTCCTGTGTTGGAGAATTTCGAATTTTTGACAACACCTGAACAAAAATCAGCGTCAAAACCGTCGGAATATGTTTGGTTTACCTTACAATTATTCATCGCAACTTTGCAACGAATTGTATTCAAAGCATCTTCGCAATGATTGTTTTCAAAACGACAGGATTGCAACTCCACGGAAGCCCCGTAAAACGTCACTGCACCCGTTAAATGCCAATTTTCATAATCGATGGTTCCCAAACCTTCAAACGAAACATGCTTCAAAATAGATTTCTGGGAGCTTAAACATACAAGTCCTTGCGCATTGGGATCTCTCGAAAAAACGCGTATCGGTTGAATGTCGGTTCCAACCGCCTGAATTGGCGCATAGGTCAACAGAAATGCACCGTTAAACAATTCGATTTCCGTACCAGGTTCTACAACCAATCGCTTGCAGGCAGGGATAATTAAAGGTTGCCGCAGCATTATTTTACCGCTCAACCGCACCTCATCATTTGTCTGAACTTTTTGTACAACCACGCCTTTGGTGAAATTGTCTTTTTCAACCGCACGCGGCCATTCTTCTGGATTGCACTTGAAGATTTGCGCACCACAATTCGCTGCTCGATAGTGAATCCGTCTTGGTTTTACAGGAAAATCGGCCAATACGACACCACCTTTTCCATACGCTTCCAATGTAATCGGTGTCACTGGTACGATTAACTGCTTGTTCTCCTTGGTGGAGTAGCCAATGATTTCGAGAGGATATGAATGAAAATTTTGCAAGGACATTTGCACTGAACTATCTTCATGGTACAATTCCACATTGGCTTTCAACGCGATGTCCGTAAAAATAAAATTCTCCGGCAGTGGTTTGTATTTCGAAGGCCAGGGCGCGAGGGTGATTTCCGTCGTATTTAAGGTTTTCAATTGCGATTGAATACTTTGACGATTGAACTCAAAGAAGGATTTATCGAGTTGGATGTTCGGATATTCGAATTGTATCAATTTCTCCACCGCTTTAATTTTCGCATCGAGTTTTTTGTAAATGCCTTTTAGGTAATTGGGATCCGAATATTTTTTAAGGTAATGCGCGTAACGCTCCTGCACCTGCTTATTTGTCAGGGAAGATCGTACCATAGCATAATTGGTCGACGTAGGATCCATCAATCCAATTAATTCGTGCTGTTTGAGGAGCAGATTTATCTCTACAAAACAGTCGTAGGCAATTGGCTCCAGACGCTGTGTCACGGGATTAAAATAATAGCGTTGGTTGTGCCATGTCAATCCGTGTTTCCCATTGATAAGATCCGTAAGTGCCAAATACTTGGCAAGTGATTCGACATCAAAATAATTGGCTACGTCAGCATCTCGGTTGCGTAATGCTTCCATTTTCGATTGTGCTTCGCGAAATTGTGCGAAAAGCACTGGATTCTTTTTCGTTCGATTCTTTTTAAAGACGGTAATTTCAGCGGATTCAAATGAGGGTGCGGCACGATAAATATTTTCTTTCATCATGTCCAAGTGCATTTGCCAAACGCCACTTTCATCGAATTTCATAATTGGACCTTCCCTTCTTTTTCGCGCTTCAAGTAATTGTTTATCGAAATGCTCTTCCATTGCGTAAACACCTTTGTTTTTGCCGTTAATCACTACGGGAATCATCTCGTACTTGGTAGTAAGTATGTCTTCGTTCTCATACAATTCGTGGGCAAACCATTCCATTAAAAACGAGCGCGTAGAGGGATTTTGAATAGAAAATGTCCGTAATCCTTTGTAGGCGTATCCATCGCACATTTTAATGCGATACGAAACTTTGTTTGACTCTACGTGATCTGTCCAATCTCCTTTTAGCCGCAATTCGATGGGAGCGCGCTCACCATTTATATGAATGTATGCTCTTACGTAGGCTTTAAGGTCGTCCGTAATCACCTTTCTTTCCAATGCCAAATTCCTGAAATTATCGAGCGAATCTTGTGCTTGTTTGGGGATATCAAGTCGCATCGTTTGAGAATACGCCTCTGGTTTTGGCTTTTTGGTGTCGAAGTACACCTGTACGGAGAAGTCGTCCACGTAAACGGATTTCTCGGATAAGTTGTAGACAAAGCAACTCACAGAATCATAATCCCTTTGAGCGACAAACATCGCTGACATCTTTCCCCATTCCCCTTTGAGTTCTCTAATATGACCGCTGGAAGTGTATCCTTCTGTGGAACCTTTTGGCAAGCCTTCCGGTGTAATTACAATCGCTCCAGACTCCGCATCGGCGTTTTTCCATGCATTGACTTCAATAATTTGCCCTTTTTTAATATTTCGAATACGGAATTCATATCCGTACGAAAATTTGTCGTTCAGTTTTAACGAATATTTCCCAGAACGCGCACGATCTTTTGAGCGCGCAGGTGCGCCAGATACTTTGAATTGATTTGTTGCAATTATCGAATCACCAACGGTCTTCTCCGCATCACACAAGAAGGAAATATCCTTGCGTTTTTTTGTCTCTTCGGAAGAACAGCCTACAACAGAAAACGCTGTTGCAACAAGCAGTAAGTAGAAAGCAATTTTCATGGTCGCCAAAAATAAGGATTCGTCCGACACTAGAACGCGTTGATTCCAGTTTTATGATAGAAGTGCGCACATTTATTATTTGTATTTTTAAGCTGTGAAGATCCAAAATGTTGCCTATTCGTTGATCATTACAGCAATGATCCTTTTGCTCCTTGTATATGCGGAACCAATTTTGGTTCCCTTCGTTATCGCTCTATTGATTTGGTTCGTTGTTAAAAAAATGAGAAACCTGCTCGATAAGATCGGCTTCGTGCAACACTATGTTCCGCGTTGGATAAAAACACTACTGGCTTCCTTATTCATTTTTGGGTTGCTGCTTTCCATTAGTCGCTTGTTGGTTGTAAACATTGAATACCTGAGCATTTCCTATGAAACGTATGGCAAAAATGCGGAATCGATTGGCGAACAACTAAGTCAGCTACTGGGAATTAACATCGAAGATCGTATCACCAATTTCATCCAACATTACAATTTTCAAGACTTGCTTCAATCCTTTGTAAATTCCATTTCAGGGATTTTGGGTAACATGATGATGATTGTATTTTACACGATTTTTATTTTCATTGAAGAATCGCTTTTCGAACGGAAAATGCGACTCATTTTTGCGGATGAAAACCATCACGCGAATTTTGCAGTTACGATGAAAAAAATTGACAAAACCATGTCCCGTTACATTGGACTCAAATCGCTAATCGCTCTGTTAACGGCTACCTTGGGATATTTTGTACTGCTAGGTGTAGGACTCGATGCTCCGATGTTTTGGGCGTTCTTACTCTTTATGATGAATTTCATTCCGAGCGTTGGTCCCATCATCGCCTCGCTTTTACCTGCACTTTTCTCCTTACTTCAATTTGGAGAATTCACGCCATTTTTAATCATCATCGGAGCTTTGACAGCCATTGCGGTATTGGTTGGGAATTTCATAGAACCTAAACTGATGGGCAATACGCTCAACATCAGCCCTCTTGTTGCTGTACTTTCTTTAGCGGTTTGGGGCGCCCTATGGGGAATCACAGGAATGTTACTAAGCGTTCCCATTACGGTCGCTTTGATCATTATTTTCTCGCAATTCCCATCCACACGTGCGATTGCTATTTTGCTTTCGGAGCGCGGACGCGTGTAATAAAAAAGCTTACAAATCGAATT
>JBNKGN010000220.1:0-6019 GCA_050289845.1 Crocinitomicaceae bacterium
TTGATCGAAGTGAAATGACGGCATAAAAAAAGGCTCCAATTGGAGCCTTTTTTTATGCAATAAATCGATTACCATTTATAACTAACCCCCAAACTTGGAAGGATAGGGAATTGATAGATTTGTTTCCCAGTAATTCTGTTTACGTAGAAAATGTTTTTGCGATTGTACAAATTCGTTACACTTGCGATGATTTCACAGGTAGTAGAATTCTTGAATTCAAAACGTTTTTTCACGGTCACATCCAAACGGTGGTAGTAAGGCAAACGCTCACTATTAAATGCCCCTAGATTGGTTGCTACATAATCAGGATTGTTGGTGACGTAATTCGTTGTTACACCATCTTGGAAATTTTGCTCTTCGAAGAAACCAATTGTTGGTGTGAATGGAAGTCCAGATCCAAGGTTCCAACGAACACTTGCTTCTAAATCTTTCTTTTTGCCAATTAAATACGTTCCAACCAAATTGATGTTGTGACGACGGTCGAATACAGGACGGTAAAATTCAAATCCATCCCAACGTGTTGAATTACCGTAAGAATAAACTCCCCAAAGGAACAAACGGTCTGCAGAGTATTTCAACAATAAATCGGCACCGAAAGATTCTCCGTTTTCAAGAATGAAGTCTTTTTTGTAAACGTCGTCAATTTGGTTGAATTGGATGTCGTTGTCATCGTACAATTTGTTCTGGTTGATGTTACTCAACTGACTGAAATATTTGTAGTACGCTTCCACGTTGATCGACCATTGATCCGATAAATCATATTCAAAACCTCCAATCGCATGCCATGCATATTGAAGTCCGTTTTGTGGACTCTTTTCGTTTTGAAATTGAGTAACGAACTTGCTTTGAACGTTGGTAGGTGCAGACAAAATTCCGTTGAACAAATTGACCACATCACGATCCGAAGACGCCGAAGTAAAGTTTTGTGAATAACGACCACCAGATGCTTTGAAACGCAATTTTTCGCTTGCGTTAAATTTGATTCCCAAACGTGGTTCCGGTGAAATTTCACTGTAAGTAGCATACATTTGGAATCGAATGGAAGGTTGGATGACCCAACGTGTGGATACGTATCGGTAATTGAAGTAGGCTCCGATCTCCGTTGAGAAATTGTTCAATTCAATTTTACGGTTCGCTTCGTTATAAGTGCTGAAATCTGTGGTGAATCCTCCGAAATTGAATCCATAGTTGATCTCACCATTTTTGTTGAGGAAATACGTAAAATCGAATCCTAAGTCAAATCCACCAACAGAACTATAGCGTTCCACGGTATCCGATGCACTAATTGCCTCATTGAAGACCGTTTTGAAGTTACTTCCATTCAAATGTCCTTTGATAAAAACTTTAGCACTCGAAGGAACCATAAGAAAGTTCATTCCTCCACCTGACTGCGTCCAGTTGATATTGGCAATGTCGTAGTTGACTTGATCGCGGTTGTGAAATCCAAATGCACTAACCTTTGATCGACCATCTCCTTTGAATGTCAACTTTCCGTAGAGATCTGTAAATGCAAAAGGCATTCCCGCCACTTCGCCTGTTTCTTCATCGCGATTAATGTTTGGATACAACACTTTCGATGATTTGTCGATCAAACTTTGTTTCGCAGAAAGCACGTAAGAAATTCCACCAGGACCTTTTGTTTTTCCTAGTGGACCCTCCAATACAAGTTTTGCCATAAAAGGAGATGCCGATGCTTTTCCGCTGAAGGATTTGTTATTTCCATCACGGTAGGTAATATCCATGATAGAAGAGATACGGCCTCCGTACTGTGCATCAAAACCACCTGTGTAGATGTCGGCGCTCTTCACTAATTCTGTTTCAAAAATGGAGAAGAAACCAATCGAGTGAAAAGGCGTGTAAATCGTCATTCCATCCAATAAGATTTTGTTTTGAATCGGTGTTCCTCCACGAACATAGAGCTGTCCACCTTGATCTCCCGTAGTGACAACCCCTGGCGTAACGCTGAATGCCGCTACGATATCGTTTTCACCTCCCGTACTTGGGATACGTTCCAGCCCTTTTTGATCCAATTGAACAACGCCAATTAATACCTCACGGCTTTTTTGACGTTGTGCCGCCGAAACACGTACATCGTCAAGGTTTTTAACGTCGGAGTCTTTGAGTAATTCGAAGGTGAAATCTTTGTTTCCAGCGGCTTGGTCAACCGTTATATTTAATTCTAGCGGCTTGAAACCAAAAGCGATAATTTGAATAATGTAATCACCTTGTGGAACTTTCGCGATATTGAAAAGTCCGTCGTCGTCGGTGTAAGATCCTCCAGCCGCAGTGCTATCGGTACGCAATAGGCGCACTTTTTCACCTGCCAATGCTTCACCATTTTCAGAGTTGTATAAAACCCCGCGAATACTGAAATCCTGGGCAAAAGTCGCTCCGGAGAAAGCGATAGAAATAAGAGTAAAAAGTAACAGTTTCATAAGTACAGTTTATGCAGGCTCGAAGATACAATATTCACTGTAAATGCGAGTGGATTATTTCGTGAATCTATCCAAGGGTAGTTTTTATTGAGTAATCAGTTTGCGCCTCGGAGTTGAAGTTTCGCTTTTTCCCAAAACGTATCCATTACCTCTAAAGAACTCGATCCCAAAGAGATCCCTTCTTTTTCCATAAGGGTTTCCATCAACTGAAAGCGTCGAATGAATTTCGCGTTGGTTCGAGATAAGGCATTTTCTGGGTTGATTTCAATATATCGCGCATAATTGATCAGTGAGAAAAGGACGTCGCCAAATTCATCTTCTATCTTTTCTTTAGCGGCATTGGAGTTAACTTCTGCTTCCAGTTCGTTCATTTCTTCCTGCACTTTTTTCCAAACGTCCTGTCGCTCTTCCCATTCGAAGCCAATACCTTTCACCTTCTCTTGAATGCGTGCCGCTTTTACCAGCGCCGGAAGTGATTTTGGAACGCCTTCTAGAACCGATTTTTTACCTTCTTTAAGTTTGAGTTTCTCCCAGTTGGCTTTTACTTCGGCCTCTGTCGTTGCTTCTACATCCCCGTAAATATGCGGGTGACGATGCACCAATTTGTCGCAAATACCGTTCAACACTGTCGTTACGTCGAAGGCATTTTGTTCTTGTCCGAGTTTACAGTAAAAGACCATGTGTAGGAACAAATCACCAATTTCTCCCGAGAGCGCCTCTAAATCGTTATCAATAATGGCGTCGGCGAGTTCGTAGGTTTCTTCTATTGTCAGATGGCGAAGCGATTCAAGCGTCTGTTTCTTGTCCCACGGGCATTGTTCCCGTAATTCGTCCATGATAGTCAATAAGCGTTCAAAAGCTTGAAGTCTTGCGTCCATTTTTTTGATTTCAAAAGTACAATTAATCTCAGTACATTTGGCTTATGAAGTCTTTATTAACCGTTGCTTTTGCCCTGTTTTCTCTGGCAAGTCTTTCACAAGCAGAAGCCTGGGTTGAAGTGCGTCCGAAAGCAGGTTTTTTGGTGGCGCATCGAAGTATTATGGGGCATATCGCCACGGAACATGCGTTTGCAACCGAGTTGAGTTTTTACTTTCGGGGAAATGGTGAGCGGTCGTGGCATGAACCATACAACCGTCCACGTTACGGTGTTTCTACCTTTGTGGGTTCGGTTGGGAATATGGAATTGCTCGGCATGTATTACGGTGCGTATGGCTTTATGTCCATTCCTTTAATTCATGGAAAATGCTATAGTTTTTCGGGGCGCTTCGGAGCAGGTCTTGGTTATGCGCCAAAAGTGTACAACGCCATCAGTAATAATTTAAGTATTGGTACCAGCACGCATGTAAACGCAATGGTCAATTTTAGTTTGGAGAACCGCTGGGAATTTCGAAGTCATGCCATTAATTTCATGGTCGATTTTACCCATTTTTCAAACGGAGCAACAAAGGTTCCGAATTTAGGTTTGAACTTACCGTATATAAGTTTGGGGTACGGACACAAACTTCGAGATGCAAAAAAGGACCTTGAAATGGTACCGTTCGAAAACCGTTATTGGGAGTTTGGTGCTGTAGGTTTGACATCCGTTAAGGAAATGTATCCAATAGGAGAGAAGAAGTATCCCGTTTTTGGATTGAATTTAACGGCGCGAAGATATTTTAAACCAACGGTTGGAATGGAGGTGAGCCTCGACGGGATGTACAAGCAATCGCTGCGCACTTTTGAGCCAGATGTACCGAAAACGGACGCGGAACTACTTCAGTTAGGAATTTTTACGGGATATATCTTACCATTCAACCGTTTTCATTTGGTTGTTGGAATGGGGTATTATTTGCGGGATAAATTTCATTTTCAAGAGCGTGTTTATCACAGAGTTGGAATGCGTTATGTATTCGATAATGGGATTAATGTTAACCTTACTTTGAAATCGCATTGGGCACGCGCGGATTATATTGAATACGGAATTGGATATACTTTTAAACGATGAGATACATTTATTTTCTGGCAATGTTTGTTGCGCTCGTTTCTTGTAAAAAGGCGGAAGATCGACGCTGTATGAAAGGAGCAGGTGCGTTGGTTACGATAGAACGATCTGTGGCTACTTTCGATCGAATCTTTGTAGGACCTAATATGTACATCACCTTGGTGCAGGATTCACTAGACTTCGTGAAGATTACTGCAGGCGAAAATTTGGTAAATTTCATCACTTCAGATATTATTGACGGTCAATTGCGCATTGAGAATACGAACAAGTGCAACTTCTTAAGATCCTACAAACACCAGGTGAACGTAGAAGTACATCTTACCGACCTGAAGGCATTGTATTTTGAAGGAACGAAGGAACTCAATACCCTAACGCCGATTGTGAGCAATAATTTGAATGTGACCATTCGTGATGGTGCAGGGACGGTGAATTTAGATCTTGCTTGTGGGAATGTACAACTTGTCGTTACGAATGGCTGGGGGAATTTTAATTTGCGCGGTGTGACAAACACGTTGGCTTTGGAAATTCGAAGTAATGGATTTGGTTCAACAAAAGATTTGATCGTCAACAATAAGCTTGGTGTGGTGACTGCTTCGGCGGGTATCGTTGAAGTGAATGCCTCAAATACAGAGTTTAACGCTCAGATTGACTCAAACGGTGATATTTGGTATGTTGGAGTTCCGTCTGTATTGAATTTTCTCCACTACGGAACGGGCGCTTTGGTGGATAAAAATTAATACCTTTGTATCCAAATTAGAAAGCATGGAACTCGTATTAATTTCTATAGGATTGTTAGCACTCGCTTTTGCTGGAATTGCGATTAAAATTTGGGCAAAGAAAGACGGTAAATTCGCAGGTACGTGTGCAAGTAATAACCCAATGTTACAGGAAGAAGGTGCTGTTTGTGGATTGTGCGGAGCACGTCCAGAAGAACAATGTCAAAGCGACGAAGCCGTAGCTTAAGTACTTCGCTTCAATTGCATCAAAATCTTAAAGGCTTCGTCTATATCTTTCGAAGCAACAATTGCCGTAAATTCATTTGCAGTTGAAACGACTTGCTCGATGTTTATTCCTTCCCATGCAAGATGTTTCATAATGTAATAATACACCCCGTACGTTTCAGTATTTGTTTCTGGTAGTTTAACAGTAATCGAAGACAAATCTTTGTTGTGCGCTTTCAATCGTTCATTTTGAAAGATGTCTTTTGCTTCCTCCGTAAATTTCGCGTTCAAAATGTACGTCGTTTCCGTAATCCCACGACATACGGTGAAAAACGAGTCTTTGTCACGACGCATCATTTGAATCAACAAGCCTTGAGCATCTCGTAACGATTCTGAATTTTCATACGTGAAATCGATCAAATCACTGCGTACCAAAAAATCGCCAATGCCACCGATCACATTGTTAATGCGCACGTCTAATTTATGATAAACGCCTGGAGTCATTCGTTTGATTGCCATTACAATCGCTCCTTCTTTAATGTCTTTACCTGTAACCTTTTCAATTTCCGGCTTGATTTTTCGCGCCAAAGCAGAAATATTGATAAGGTTTTCCGTCATCGCTTCTCTTAGAAATGGACTGCGATTAATGATGTCTTCAGTAA
>JBNKGN010000221.1:0-6012 GCA_050289845.1 Crocinitomicaceae bacterium
AATAAGCCCGTAGACATCTTTACCAGTGCAGAATTGGCACAAGAAATCTTGGGATTGGATTTGGCTCCTTCAAAATTAGATATCGGGAAATTGGCAAGTGAATGGTTGAACGAACAATCTACCTATTCGTCGAAAAAAGAATTCCTTGAAGATAAATTGTCCCAATTCGGTGCGTCAAGTGCAGAACCATTCCGTCCTCGCGACGTTGTTTTGTACGGTTTCGGTCGTATCGGTCGTTTGGCGGCAAGAGAGTTGATTAAGCAAGCAGGAAAAGGACAACAATTGCGCCTGCGTGCGATTGTTACTCGTGGAAACTCAGAAGCAGACATGATCAAACGTGCGGCTTTGTTGAAAAACGATTCTGTCCATGGTGCATTTGACGGAACGGTAAGTGTTGATGCTGAAAACGAATCATTAATCATCAACGGACAAATCGTTAAGATGATTTCTGCAAGCAATCCAGAAGATATTGACTACACAGCGCATGGAATCGATAACGCTTTGATTATTGACAACACAGGTGTCTTTACCAATCGCGAAGCATTGTCAAGACATTTGAAAGCAAAGGGCGCATCACGCGTATTGTTAACAGCTCCTGGAAAGGAAATTCCAAACATTGTATACGGAATCAACCAGGGTGAATTGGATTTGGAAACAGAGCGCATATACTCTGCTGCCTCTTGTACAACAAACGCCATTTCTCCTGTCTTGAAAGTTGTCAACGACAAATATGGTGTTGTGAAAGGACATATTGAAACGGTTCACGCGTATACCAACGATCAAAACTTGTTGGACAACATGCACAACAAACCACGCCGTGGACGTTCTGCTGCTATCAACATGGTAATTACTTCCACTGGAGCTGGAAACGCAGTAACCAAAGTAATTCCAGAATTGAAGGATAAATTGACAGCAAACGCTGTACGTGTACCTACTCCAAACGGTTCATTGGCCATTTTAAGTTTGGAATTATCGAAAAACACTTCTGTTGAAGACATGAACGAAGCGTTGCGTAACGCTGCCTTAAATGGCGATTTGGTCAATCAAATTTATTACGCAACAGATCCTGAATTGGTTTCCAACGATATTATTGGAAATACCTGTTGTTCCGTTTTCGATTCCAATGCTACGATTGTTTCCAACGATGGCAAAAACGTGGTATTGTACGCTTGGTACGATAACGAATTTGGTTATACGAAACAAGTAATTCGTATGGCGAAATACATTACAAAAGTACGCCGCGCGATTTATTATTAATTGTCGGTTCTTTTGAAATTGGAAATCCTCTCCTTTTTGGAGGGGATTTTTTTTTGCGAATAATTTATCTTCCGATACGAATCGTCAAAGCACCCGTTCGCAAAATCGAATGTCACTTCGTTTTTCTTCTTCCCATGTAAATTTACAAAGTGAAAAAAATTGCTCTTCTATTACTTTTGATACTCGTTGGATGTCAATCGAAAACACAGCCAGACCACCTAAACAAGGAGTCCACGCAGACCACAAATCACTTCAGGGTAGTCACGAAAATAGTCCCCTCCTCCACTGATTCAACCTTTAAAATCATCAATTTAGTAGTCTCTGATCTAATCAATACGCCAAAGGTTCAGGAAATTGTTGATTCGCTACAGCCTATAAATTCGAATCAGTTAACACTTTTTCCGAGCCACATATTGTATTCGGCAGATTCATTTGTTATTGAACAATTTATTGCTGCGGGAGTTTCTACTGAATTGAGACAATTTGCAAAAATGAAATCAAAAACCTTTGATAATCGCATGATTTCGGATGTAGACTCGATTGAAGTTACTTTCTGGTATCCCCTTACCACTGCAGATCAAAAAAGGAACATTGGCGGATTTAATCTCTCAAGAATTGTGTACTCCAAGAAGACATCTGAAGCTTGGATTTTGGTTCATTTTGAGCGTTTTCATGATGAAAGAACAAAACTCTTTTGTGCGTATCACCTAAAAATAAATCACGCTAATTGGTCGATTGTTTCCAAAGTGTGTTTGTGAAATTGATGTCAAAAAAAATCCCCCCGACAATTGCCGAAGGGATTTCATATTTTCAGGTTTCTCTTACAACTTCACTAACGAAGTTTTGTTTTCGAATCCTTCAATTTCCAGGGTATATGTTCCAGATGCCAATTGAATCAACGAAACGACAGTCATTTCTCCGTCCAATGATCCCTCAAGAACAATTCGTCCTGTCGCATCGTAAAGACGGTAATCGCCTTCTTGTACATTGCTTACCGAAATTGTGAATTGCTCTTGCACTGGATTTGG
Source organism: Crocinitomicaceae bacterium (assembly GCA_050289845.1). Taxonomy (GTDB): domain Bacteria; phylum Bacteroidota; class Bacteroidia; order Flavobacteriales_D; family Crocinitomicaceae; genus UBA4466. The sequence goes on from JBNKGN010000221.1 coordinate 2,286, forward strand.
ATAAATCGTGAATCCATTTGCCATTAACTCATCAATCGCGGAACAATCTTCAACGATCACATCCATTGTTGCTGTGCCTGTACAACCATCACTATTCGTAAAGGAGTACGTTATAGTATGCACACCGACAGCAGCACCAGACGGAGAGAACATTCCTCCAGAAACACCCGTTCCGCTGTACGAACCTCCTGCAGGCAATCCACCAGACAATGTAAAGTCTGACGCATTATCACAAAACGTTCCGATAGAATCCAAGGTTACCGTAGGATTTGAGTAAATCGTTAAATCCAGTGTCACAGTCGAATCACACCCGTTCGCATTCGTTAATACTTCTGAGTACATTCCTGTCGCTGTATAGGTCGTGTTGTTGGTTGCCCATGTGTAACTTCCACATGCGGAAGCTGTTTGTGAGCTTGTAGTAGGATTGTTTACCGTTAAATCCAAGGTCACAACAGAATCACACCCATTTGCAGAACCACCGACATACGTGTAAGTTGCTGTTGTATTTGAAGATGTGTAGGTGTTTCCATCAATCCAAACGAAAGGACCACAGACCGTTTGCACGTCGGTTCCAGTAGCAAAAGTCGAAATGGTTAAGTTCAACGTCGCCGTTGAATCGCAGCCTGCAGCATTCGTTAACGTCGCAGTGTAGCTTCCGCTAGTTGTATACGATGTTCCATTTGCCGGCCACGTGTAGCTGTTACATGCTGTTATGTTTTCCGATCCTGCACTTGGGCTACCCACTGTTAGATTCAATGTTACGATCGAATCACATCCATTCGAGGAACCACCTACGTACGTGTAAGTTGCTGTTGAATTCGAAGAATTATACATGTTTCCGTCGATCCAAACAAAAGGACCACAAGCCGATTGCACATCTGTGCCAGCCGAGAACGTCGAAATGGTCAAATTCAAAGTTGCCGTTGAATCACATCCCGCAGCATTGGTTAATGTTGCTGTGTACACGCCACTCGAACTGTATGTTGTTCCGTTTGCAGTCCAAGTATAGTTGTTACACGCAGTAACATTCTCCGAACCAGAAGTAGGAGTATTTATGGTCAAATTGAGTGTGATCACGGAGTCACAACCTGCTGCATTTGGCATTACGAAGGTCGCGCTTGAATTCGATGCTGTATACGTATTCCCATCAATCCACGTATACGATCCACATGCTGTGTGAGCATCTGTTGCCGTTGTACTGTAATTAACGGTAAGATCTAAAGTAACGATCGAATCTGCTCCATTTGATGCCCCTCCAACATAAGTGTATGTCGCAGTATTGTTTGATGCCGTGTATGTATTTCCATCAATCCATGTGTAAGAATCACACGCCGTTTGTGTATCGGTTCCGGTTGCTGGTGGTAAACTAGCAGTACAGATTTCAATCGCCCAGTCAGTGAGTGTTCCCCCATCTTGATTGGCGTTGTCTGTTATAGTAAGCGTCCACGTACCTGTTGGCAACTCTCCATTAAATGCACTTAACACAGATTGCGGTTGGTACACGCCCCCTCCTGTTGGTGGACATGGAAGTGCTCCTGGTGTGGCAGCATCATCAAATTGCACGTCGAAATTATCTTGACTGCTACAAATTTGATCAAACAAGGTAACGACTGTACCCGTAGGACTTGTCAAAGTTACCGTCAAATCATTGATCCACGTGTGCGTTCCGGTTAATTGCGTTACGTTCACGTCTTGAATCGTACCTGTTAACGCGGAAGTTAATGTTGACGTCACTGTAGGCGTTCCTGAAGAAGAGATAACCAAAGGAACGTCGGTAGATGTAAGAATAGTACAGCTACTTGTTTCAAATGAGAATGTTGCAGAGAATGGAGAAGTTCCACATCCTGTAACGACACGAACTCTCCAATAGTAGACCGTTCCAGGTGCCAACGCTCCTGATGTATAAGAGTTCGTCGCCAGACCCGTAGCTTGATCCACGATTGTACCAAAACCAGCATCCGTTGCAATATCAATTTCGTACGTTGCTCCTAGCTCTGGAGAAGCCCCCCATGTTAACGTACCTGAAGAAGACACTCCAGTTGCTCCATTTGTCGGAGTCGTTAAAGTAACTGGTGACGGTGTTCCGTTGCTTACATTTAAATTCAAGGTCAACGTTTGTGGACCTGAGGTACTTGTTGCATTTACTGAGAACGCGTATGAACCTGGCGCCACAGCTCCGATATTTGAAATCGTTAAAACGGATTGTCCAATTGGTGATACGGACGTTTGACTAAAACTAGAAGTCGCTCCAGCCGGCAATCCAGAAACAGATAAGTTCACAGGGTCGCTGTATCCGCCAATTTCACCAATATCTATCGTATAAACGGCATCCGTTGGGCTACAAACACTTTGTGTGTTATTTGTTGTCGAAATCGTGTAATCAAAGGTTGCCGCTGCAATTTCGAAGTCATTGTCAGAAATATCAAAGAAAGTTCCACTGGAGCATACCACCATTACGCGTGCAGTAGTTGTACTAACATTTGGAACATTGATTACCTCCGAACCATCATTGGGAACATTGGAAGCTAAAACTGTAGGATACGTCAATCCCCCATCCGTAGAAAGTAAAATATCTACATTCGAACACGCAACAGGTGCAACATCTGTGTTCGCTACATCCCATGTCACCGTTTCAGTCGTAAGCGCATTCCAAACAATTCCTGTTGCCGACGGATACAATACGATAAATGGACCTGAACCACCATCGACGTTCACAATAACATCCACATAGTCCGTACATGAACCACCTGGTGCATTGTCTCGAACCGTCACTCTAAAGTCCATGGTTCTGGTTACGCTCGAAAGCACTTCCCATGTTGTTGGGTTTCCAGCGGACAAATCCGTCAAATTCGGGAAATAACGTGTTGGATCAGTGCTGGAAGAATAACTTCTAAAATTGGGTCCTCCAGTCGATGTTGAAACGGGCGGTTGTGTACTAACCTGATTGTTCATCTGTTCCCAGTTATACGTTAACGTGTTTCCATCAGGATCGGTCGCGATTGCGGTCAAAGAAAAAGGCGTATTCCCTGGAACTGTTGTGTTTCCATTCGTACCAGTGATCGTAGGTGCTGAATTTGCAAGTACCGTTGTTACAGGACATGATGTACTATTGAGGTGATTTCCTATCTCCTGCAAACTCACTCCGTGAAAGTGATCATCACTATTGCTTTGAACATTTGGAGCACAAATCCCTGCATACCCCATAATGGTGCTGGCACTTCCTGGTTCCATCGCGGTGGCGTTGTTTCTATTACAACTGTTGTTTTGCGTGTGATTCGCTCCGAATTGATGTCCCATTTCGTGGGCTACATAATCAATATCGAATGGATCCCCAACTGGGGCACCACTTCCTGTCACTCCTCGCGCTTTGCTTGAGGTACACACAACACCCAAACCAGCCAAACCTCCACTATTTGTTCCGAAAACGTGACCGATATCGTAGTTGGCACTTCCGATTACAGCGTCAACATTTGTTTGATTTTGGTTGATCATTGTGCCAGGTGTCCCATTGGTATAAGGATCTGTACCTGAATTGGTATAAATGATAAGGTTGTTGTTACCAACGATATTCATACGAACGGCAAGATCCCGCTCATAAACACCGTTCACACGATTCGTAGTTGTTACCTGCGCTGCTGCGGCCAAGGCTACAGTTCCGCCGTGAAAAGTGGTGTACTCTCCCGTTGCCGCGAGAGCCAATCTGTACGTGCGTAATTCACAAGTACTA
>JBNKGN010000222.1:0-5987 GCA_050289845.1 Crocinitomicaceae bacterium
TTCCCTTGACCTTTCGAACCTCCAGCTGTCATCAGTTGCAAATAATCGATAATCACCATTTGAATGTCGTATTGCATTTTCAAGCGGCGGCATTTCGCACGTAGGTCGAAAACACTGATTCCCGGCGTATCGTCAATGTAAAGCGGTGCTGTTGAAAGTTTGGTGATTCGAGAGTGAAGCTGTTGAAACTCGTCATCGCGCAAATCTCCTTTACGCAGTTTTTCCGCACTGATGCGTGTCTCAGATGCAATCAAACGTTTTACCAATTGAACGGATGACATCTCCAGAGAAAAGACCGCAACGCCCATATTAAAATCGACAGCAGTGTTGCGCGCCATCGAAAGTACAAAAGCCGTTTTTCCCATCGCTGGACGTGCCGCCAATACAATCATATCGGAACGTTGCCATCCCGCCGTAAGTTTATCTAGCGCGTAAAATCCAGTGGGTACACCAGATATACCATCGCTATTTTGTGAGGCTTTTTCAATTTCTTCAATAGCAGCACGCACTACGTTTTGCATGATGTCCACTGATTTCCCCATGTTGTTTTCCGCAATCTTAAAGAGATCTCCTTCCGCTTTGTTCAATACGTCAAAAACGTCATTGGTATCGTCGTAAGCATCTTTCATCACCTCGGAACTCATCCGAATCAACTCGCGCTTTATGTATTTTTCGGAAATTACACGGGCATGATATTCTACATGGGCCGTAGAGGCAATACGATTGGTCAATTGTGAAATGTACGCAGCACCACCAGCCGCCTCCAGTTCTCCGTTCTTTTGAAGCTTGTCGATAACCGTTAAAATGTCAATCGGCTTGGAGGAACCGAACAGATCCTTGATCGCCGCGAAAATGTATTGGTGCTTTGGATCGTAAAAACTTTCTTGCAAAAGAATGTCAATCGTGTCTGTAACCGCATTCTTCTCCAGCATCATAGCACCCAAAACAGCTTTTTCGAGATCCACAGCTTGGGGGGGGATTCTTCCCATTTCATTAGAGATCGCCGTAATTGAATTCGGTCGAACAGTTGTTTTTTTCTTTTTTTCGGGTTGGTTCTCCATCCTTCAAAGATACAGAAAAGTGCCGCGAAAGTTCAGGGGAAAATTCACAAAGATTTATAAACGCGATATGAACGATGTTTATGCACACTTGTTGATAACCTGCGCACTTCTTTTTGCTTTGATTAGCTTTGTAGCATGAAACGTGAAATCAAACAAACTTCGGATGGATCCAGTACCATTTACCTCCCGGATTTGGACGAAAATTACCATTCGCAACACGGTGCCATTCAAGAAGCGCGACATGTTTTCTTAAAATACGGAATTGAAACGTTGGAGCAAGATCAGGTGACCGTTTTCGAGATGGGCTTCGGAACGGGATTGAATGCGTTGTTGACCTATCAATTCGGACGGCAGCACCAAAAGCAAATAAATTATTTAGGTATAGAAGCGTATCCTGTTGAAATAGAAATGATTGCCTCCTTGAACTATATCGATCAAATAGGCGAGGAGTACGCAGCGGTTTTTAAGGAAATGCACGCGTCTAATTGGGAGGAGAGGATCGCGCTTTCGGAGCAATTTACCTTGCAAAAAATCCACCAAAAGATCGAAGATTATTCGCCCGAAAAGGATACCGTGGATATTGTCTTTTTTGACGCATTTGGTCCGCGTGCTCAAAGTGCGATGTGGGAATTGCCCGTTCTCGAGAAAATGAAAGAAATGCTGCGTCCCAACGGTATTTTGGTGACCTATTGTGCGATGGGGCAATTCAAGCGCGATTTGAAATCTTTGGGTTTTGAGGTAGAAGGGCGGCCTGGACCTCCTGGGAAGCGCGAAATGACCGTGGGGCGACTCATTTAATTCGGAAGGAGCGTACATTTCATGATGCCATCCCTGTCAATCGTGTCCATTTGGACTTTTTGAAAAGTGTTCGCAAGAGCGGCGTTGAAAGGGATTTTGACTTTCACATAATTCTCGGTGAAGCCGTACATGATGCCTTCGTTTTCTTCTTGTTCGAAAAGTACCGTACCTGTTTTACCAACATTTGTTTCATAAAACGCGCGTTTCTTCTTGTCCGAGAGAATGTGTAACTGCTTGCTGCGTTGCTTGCGAATGTTCATTGGAACAGGATCCCCCAATTTTACAGCGGTTGTGTTGGCGCGTTCGGAATACGTGAATACGTGTAAATAGGAAATATCCAAATCTTTCAAGAAATCAACAGTCTCCATGAAGTCGTCATCCGTTTCTCCAGGAAATCCAACGATCACGTCCACACCAATACAGGTTGCAGGATTTTTGGATTTTATAGAGTGAATTCGATCCGCAAACAATTCCCGTTCGTATTTGCGACGCATCGCTTTCAATAACTTGTTGCTTCCCGATTGCAGCGGAATATGAAAATGCGGCACAAAACGCTTCGATTCGGTCAGTGTAAAATGAATGATTTCATCCGACAACAAATTCGGCTCTATCGATGAAATGCGAAAACGATCAATGCCTTCTACTTGATCCAAAGCTTGCGTTAATTGCGAGAAGTTTTCTTCACCACCTTGTCCAAAATCACCGATGTTGACACCTGTTAACACAACTTCTTTAACTTCCGTAGCGGCGATTTTTTGTGCTTCGGCTACCGTTTCTGCAATTGTTGCGTTGCGGCTTTTTCCACGTGCCAAGGGGATTGTACAGAAAGTGCAGAAATAATCACACCCGTCCTGAACCTTCAAGAAAGAACGCGTTCGATCTCCCAGTGAAAATGCAGGTACAAATTCTTTCGTGTGCTTGATGTTTTCGTTTTCGACAATCGTTTCATCCAATACATCGCGTGCTTCGATATGCTCTACGATATTGAATTTTTCGTTGGCTCCAAGAACAATATTTACCCCGGGAATCGCGGCAATTTCTTCCGGCTTCAGTTGCGCGTAACAACCAATAATCGCCACAAAAGCGTTAGGGTTGATCTGATGGGCCTTTTTTACCAATTGTCGGCATTTTTTGTCGGCATTCTCCGTTACAGAACACGTGTTAATCACGAAAATATCCGGAGAATCGTCGAACTTGACTTTGGCGTAACCTGCTTCCTCAAAAGCGCGACCAATCGTCGAAGTTTCTGAGAAATTCAATTTGCACCCAAGGGTATAGAAAGCGACTTTTTTGTATTGGCTCATAATCGGGTGCAAAAATAGCGAGAATAGGGGAATGCGACAAACAGATCGCACGTTTTCACGTCACTCAGGCTTTTTTCTGTATTTTCGATTCGAATTATGGAAAAGAAAATTGCAATTCAATACGAAGAATACAGCTCATGGAAGGAGTTGTCGGATGGTGATCAGTTTCTCGTGCAAGAAGCGAAAAGTATTATGAAAGATGCCTACGCACCGTATAGTAAGTTTAAAGTAGGAGCAGCCGTTTTGCTTGAAAATGGGGAGGTCATCCTTGGAAGCAATCAGGAAAATATTGCGTATCCATCAGGCCTTTGTGCTGAACGTGTCGCACTTTTTTATGCGGGAGCGAATTTTCCTGAAGAAGCAGTAGACACGATTTGCATTGTAGCAGAAGGCGAATTGGTCCCTGTTGAAACCATCCTTTCTCCTTGTGGAAGTTGCCGTCAGGTAATGGTGGAAACGGAAATGCGCCAGGAAGAACCATACCGCGTTATTTTAGTGAGTCAGAACGACGTAGCCCTTGTATTTGCAGCAGCTTCTCATTTGTTGCCCTTAGCTTTTGGTGTATGAAAAATATTTTTTGGATAGCGTTGCTTTTCTTTACGTCAGTTGGCTGTAAGGTTGTCGAGAATACGGAACTTTCAGAGGATAGCGCAATTGTGATGGCACCACCACCTAGAATTGTTAAAGGGGAGGTTATGGGCAATGTTTTCAATGCGGATCGAACAGATACGACCGTTAGTAGCATTGCATTTGAGTATTATTCGCCACAGTTTTCATCATTGGTGATGGATAGTTCGTACAAAGATTCCGTGAATCGCATGATTTATCGATTGGCGGATTCAGAAACAATAGGACTTGAGTATGCGGAAGAAACGGCGCTTTTAACAACCCATTTTTTTCAAACCAGAATTGATTCGTTCGTTGCGATGGCCCAACGGGAAGTGGATTATTTGGAATCGATGCCCTGGCAAATTGAAATGCAACTGAGCATTACAGAAGCAAAATCGTATGTGACGTTGAACAACTCGGGATGGGATTATACTGGCGGTGCACATGGAAATTATTGGGATTTCTACCAATTGTTCGATAAGAAAACGGGGAAGATTTTGAATCTAAGTGATTTTTTTACGGACATCGAAGCACTCAACAAATTGGCCTTACCTTATTTTAAAGAGCAGAACGATGTTCCGTCGGATATGACGTTGGAAGAATATGGCTTTTGGTTCGAAGGAGACGATTTTCAGGTCACGGAAAATTTTTATTTCACCGAGGAGGCGATCGTTTTTCACTACAATATTTATGAAATTGCACCTTATGCTGGAGGGACGAACGATTTAACGCTCCCTTTTGCTGTTTTAGGCGAATTATTTAAAGGAAAAGACTGATAATCAACGCAGGTCTGACAAGCGGATTCTTTAGCGGTTTTGAACTAAGAATTTTATATATTTGTCGCTGCTATTAAAATAAATGTGAAACCATGGCGGTAAAGGCAAAGAAACCTGCAAAGGACACACGGAAAAGTGCAGCTTCTAAAGCATCAAAGTTTTCCAAAGAGACGTATCTCAAATGGTATAAAGACATGCTTTTGATTCGTAAATTCGAAGAGAAAACAGGTCAATTATATATTCAACAAAAATTTGGTGGATTCTGTCACTTGTACATTGGACAGGAGGCTATTGTAGCAGGTACAGCAAGTGCTTGTGTCAAAGGGGATAAGCACATGACCGCGTATCGAGATCATGCACATCCAATCGCTTTGGGAACTGATCCTCGTGTTTTAATGGCAGAATTGTACGGTCGTTCGACTGGTTGTTCCAAAGGTAAAGGTGGTTCCATGCACTTCTTCGATAAGGAAGTTGGATTTATGGGAGGTCACGGTATCGTTGGAGCACAAATTGCCATGGGTGCAGGAGTTGCTTTTGCCGAGAAATACAACAAAACAAAAAATGTAGTGTGTGTTTCGATGGGAGATGGTGCTGTTCGACAAGGTGCTTTGCACGAAACGTTCAATATGGCTATGAACTGGAAACTTCCTGTGATTTTTATCATTGAGAATAACAATTATGCCATGGGAACTTCCGTAGAACGTACAACAAATGTGACCGATCTTTCTAAAATTGGTGATTCGTACGAAATGCCGTCGCGTTCTGTGAATGGAATGTCACCTGAAGCTGTACACGAAGCCATTGAAGAAGCAGCGGATCGCGCACGTCGTGGTGATGGTCCTACTTTATTGGATATCCGAACGTATCGTTACAAAGGACACTCGATGTCTGATCCACAGAAATACCGTACGAAAGAAGAAGTTTCCGAATGGATGGAACAAGATCCAATCGAGCATTGTTTGAGAGTGATCAAGGACAATAAATGGATGACGGAGAAGCAAATCACGGAAGTGGAAGAATGGGTGAAGAAGGAAGTTCAGGAATCCATTGAATTCGCTGAAAATTCGCCGTATCCAGAAGGAAAAGAATTATATGAGGATGTCTACAAAGAAGCAGATTATCCATACATTATTGAATATTAAACCAGAAGAAAGATGGCGGAAATCATATTGATGCCGAAGTTGAGTGATACCATGACCGAAGGTGTTGTGGCGGAATGGCACAAAAACGTGGGGGACGAAGTTGCGTCAGGCGAATTACTGGCGGAAATCGAAACGGACAAAGCAACCATGGAATTTGAGTCTTTCTACTCGGGCACCCTTTTGTACATCGGCATCGATGAAGGAGAATCGGCCCCGGTGGATTCGGTCCTGGCTGTTATTGGCCCGGAAGGCACCGATGTGGATGCCGTCTTGAGTGGCGGAGCGGATTCCGGATCG
>JBNKGN010000223.1:0-5959 GCA_050289845.1 Crocinitomicaceae bacterium
CTTTATTCGTGTAAGTGTCGGATTTCTTTCTCGTCTAAATTGCGATAAGCTAAAACTATGAAAACATCTCTAAAATTATCAGTGCTTGGTGTGTGCTGCTCCTTTGCAACATTTGTATCCGCCCAAACCACCGAAAAAATCGTTAAAAACTACATCACAGAATCCCATGAAGCGATGGGAATTTTGAAAAGTGATTGTGCGGATTGGATTCTTTCTAATGAAAACACTTCCGATAAATTTGGAATTACCTATGCCTACGTAAATCAGCGGTATCAGGGAATTGAAATCCACAATGCGATTGCCAATTTCGCGATTAAAGAAGGCGTTGTTACGCTGACGGGAAATCGTTTCGAAAAAGACATTGCGAATCGCGTCAATACCAGCACGCCTGCGATTAGTGAAACTGAAGCAATTGTGAAAGCTGCGAATGCTTTGGGATTAACCGACCGCACGGATTTGCAACTGGTTTCTTCAATTGGAAATAATGGAATTAAAACATATAGTTCTACTTTAATTAGCAACGAGGAAATTCCTGTCGAACTGTGTTTTAGCGTTGATGGTAAATCCATTCGTCTGGCGTGGAATCTTAGCATTCACACGCTTGAGGGAAATCACTGGTGGAGTATTCGCTTGGATGCAATTACTGGAGAAATTATCAATAAAAATGATTGGTACGTTTCCTGTGAATTTGATGAAAAATGCACGGAAATGGGACATGATCATGGAGCACTTCAAACTGCCGCTGCTGTAATGATGCCATCTCCTCCACCGTCTACAGACACATACAATGTTTTTGCGGTTCCAGTGGAGAGTCCAAATCACGGTGCTAGAACACTTGAAGTTGGTCCATCTGATCCTGTTGCTTCACCTTTTGGATGGCATGACGATGATGGTGTTGCTGGTGCGGAATACACGATTACGCGTGGTAATAATGTCTACGCAACGGAAGACACCAATGATGACAACAATCCTGGATATGCTCCTGATGGTGGTCCTTCACTTAATTTCGACTTCCCTTTGAATTTGAATCAAGTTGGAACGGGATTTTGGGATCCAGCCATTACCAATCTGTTCTACTTTAACAACATGATGCACGACGTTTGGTACCACTACGGTTTCGACGAGGCGTCAGGGAATTTTCAGCAAAATAATTACGGTAATGGTGGTGCTGGTTCTGATTACGTAAATGCAGACGCACAGGACGGTAGCGGAACAAACAATGCCAACTTTGGAACGCCTCCTGATGGTAGCAACCCAAGAATGCAAATGTATTTGTGGACGAATAATGGTTCACCAAAACTATTACAGATTAACAGTCCTGTTGGGATTTCTGGATTGTACAGTTCATTGTCTTCCTCTTTTGGCCCAGGTGTTCCAGCGGTTCCAGTTACAGCGGATTTTGTCGTTTTTAATGACGGAACGGGAGATGAAAGTGATGCTTGCGAAAATGCAGTGAACGGTGCAGCTCTGAACGGAAAAATTGCCATCATTCGAAGAGGTGGAGGTTGTAATTACGTGGACAAAGTCGTTCGTGCTGAAAGCGAAGGAGCTGTAGGTGTTATTGTAGTTAACAATGTCAGTGGTGGAGTCCTTGTGATGGGAGGAACAGATCCAGGAATTTCCATTCCAGCTATAATGGTAACGATGTTTGATGGTGAGAATATCATCAGTGAAATTGAAAATGGTGCGACTGTTAATGGTTCTATTGGTGATTTTGGTCCGTTCGATTTGGACAGTGATTTTGATAATGGAATTATAGCACATGAATACGGACACGGAATCTCAAACCGATTAACAGGTGGTGGAAACAACACGGATTGTCTTTACAATGAAGATCAAATGGGTGAAGGTTGGTCGGATTGGTTCTCTTTGATGATGACATTAGAACCAGGAGATCAAGGAACAGACGCACGAGGAATTGGAACGTATGCTTCGGCACAACCGATCAATGGTGGCGGAATTCGTCCAGCACCGTATTCAACTGACTGGACAATTAACAATTACACGTATGGTGTTTCCAATAATACCAACGCTATTTCACAACCACATGGTATCGGATTTATTTGGTGTACAACCTTGTGGGATTTGACATGGGCGCTAATTGATAAATACGGCTTTGATCCAGATATTTATAATGGGACGGGAGGTAACAATGTTGCGATGCATATCATCATGAACGGAATGAAAATGCAACCTTGTCAACCAGGTTCTGTGGATGGTAGAGATGCCATACTTGCTGCTGATGTTGCTTTGTACAACGGTGAAAATCAATGTTTAATCTGGGAAGTTTTCGCGAACAGAGGTTTGGGCTATTCGGCAGATCAAGGATCAACAAACGATCGTACAGATCAAATACAAGCATTCGATTTGCCTCCTGCACTCGATCATGTGACAAATGTTACTGTTTCTTGTGAGGATTATGTCTGGCCAGTTAACGGTCAAACGTATTCAACTACGGGAACTTATTACGCGTCAATTACGCCGAACAGCACGTGTGATAGTATTGCGACGTTGAATCTTACCGTAAACAATTCCATCAACTCAATAGTTACCTATAACGGACCAACGACGCTTGTTTGTACGGTTCCAAATGTGAATTACCAATGGTTGAATTGTGCAGGTGATGATACGATCATTCCAGGTGCGACAAGTCAGTCCTTCTCTCCTACTGAGAATGGTCTGTATGCAGTAATCGCATCTCAAGGAACTTGTGTCGACACGTCGGTTTGTATTTTCGTGAATCAGATTAATGGATTGGATGAATTTGATTTCGAATCGTTGACAGTGTATCCGAATCCGACAAACGGAACATTTACGATTGATTTTGGAGCCAGCAGCTATTCGTCCGTAGAAGTTACGATCACCAATGCACTAGGACAGGTTGTTAGTGAAGCGAACTTTGAGAATAGCCCAACATTTGACATGAGCATAAATGGTACCACAGGGATCTACTTTGTGATTATCCGAGCTGAAAACAGATCGAGTGTTGTGAAGATTGTCAAGGAATAAGATTGATAGTAAAAAAGAGATCCCTGTTTCCGTTAGTTTGGAGACAGGGATTTTTTTGTGATAATATGTAGGTGTTTAATAGATCTTTCAGGCGGTGATTGTTGGGATGAACTGGTCTTAGAGGTGATCATTTATTTGTGAAGAGTTCTTTGTAATCGCTGAAAGATGATTGACAGATCACGAATCCCCTACCGCATTCACAACAATAGCAACAACAAAAAAAGTCTCGACACCCAAAAAGATGCCGAGACTTTCATTTATCTTGATCGTTTTAATCGCGCGCCTTCTCAGGTTTGTGCGCAATGCAACGGGTCAATTAAAGAACTGATTTTGCCAATGCTATAAGTTGATCGCTTGTTTTAAGTCCAATAGATTGTTTGACCAATCGACCATTTCCATCGATTAGCAACAAAGTTGGATATGCCTTTACACCATACAAACGCGCGATTTCAGGTCCTTCTGCATCTTTTTCCATTTCCACTTTAATGTTGATGAAACTTTTATTGTACAATTCACCTACTTTGGCATCCTTGAATGAAGTCGCTGCCATACGCTTACATGGTCCACACCAATCTGTGTACGCATCGATAAAGATCAATTTGCCTGATTTTTTTGCTTCTTTTTTCGCTTTTTCAAACGACATACTTTCGAATGAAATTCCGGTTTCTACGGGAGTAACGACTTTTACCTCTTTGCTCGCCTGAACATCGCCAGCGTTTGAACTGCACGTCGAACTCATCACTAAAAGCCCTAGAGCCCCAATTCCAATAACTGCGAATACTTTTCTCATGTTTGTTGTTTTTATGATCTCTCTTACCAATTAGAGATCGTTAAATTAACTATAACCTTACAATTCACCAAGAAGTCTTTTATCGGATTCTTGTTAATCAAAGTTGTTACCTTTAGATCAAATTCCATTCCAATTTAGAAATGAGGATTCACTTTGAGACAGAAAATAGCGCAATTAGTAAGGAAGTCGAGTCTTTCATCAAAGAATGGGAATCTCCGTCAGACGACTTTGTAGTTACGACTTCGGGCTCTACTGGAGTGCCAAAACGTATCCGTGTGCAGAAGAAATTCGCCCGCGCTTCTGCAGCAATGACCCTCAACTTTCTCAAGCTAAAAGAAAAACAAAGCGCACTCCTTTGCTTACACCCTAGTACCATCGCGGGTAAAATGATGATCGTTCGCAGTATTGTCGGTGACTTGGATTTGTATGTCGTTGAACCTAGCGCGGAACCTTTGAGAGATTTGGAGATACCGATGGATTTTATCGCAATGGTGCCGTATCAATTGGTGCAATCCATTAAAAATACAACCGATCCCTTTTTTGAGTCACAAAAAATAATTGTCGGTGGCGCGCCTATTGACGCTTCGATGTTAGACTTATTTCAAAAGATTCCCGCTACGGTGTATCACACTTTTGGGATGACAGAAACGATCTCGCACATTGCTTTGCGCAATCTTACTAATGGTGAGCAAGCATATCAGGCACTGCCTGGAGTGGAATTGAGCGGCGTGAATGGACAACTTTGTATTGATGCACCGCATATTGGTGTTCAGGAGTTAATGACCAACGATTGTGTTTCAATGGTGGATACAGTTCGTTTCGTTTGGGAAGGTCGCGCGGACTTTGTGATCAATAGCGGCGGAATCAAAATCCATCCCGAGAAAATAGAAGCCATTCTTTCTAAGGAATTTGATTGTCCCCTATTTGTGATGGGAATTCCCGACGCCCAACTTGGAGAGAAAATGGTGCTTTGCATGGAATCCCCTCGTTTTGAATTGGAAAAAGTGCAATTGTCGCTAGTACTTCCAAAGTTTCATGTTCCAAAAGCTGTCTACTTTTTTAGTAAATTTCAACGCACCGCAAGCGGGAAGATCAATCGATTGGAGACATTAAAAGAAGGTTCGTACGATGAAAAGCCGTTACTATAAAATATTAGGACTGCCCGACAATGCAACGGATGACGAAGTGCGAAAGCAATATCGAAAATTGGTCATGCGGTATCATCCCGACAAGAACATGGCTCCTGGTGCGGAAAAGCGATTCATTGAAATTAAAGAAGCGTATGAAATTGTAATAGGCAAAAGTCCGCTGCCGCGAGCGCTGAAGAACGCACCAACCACAACGCGAAGAAAAAATACCCCCAAGAACCATTCGGGAAACGAAGAAGCTGAAATGCGGCGACGTGCGGCTGAGGCGCAGGAGCGTTTACGGAATCAGAAATTACGCGAACACATTGAAAATGAAATGTATTTTCGAAAACTTACAACTGGGTTCCGTTGGAAAATTATGCGTGTATCCGCCGTTTTAGGAATGGTACTCGCAATATTTATGATGGCGGACCTTGTTTTGCCGCGTCACTATGAAAGGGATGTGATTACAAGTTATAATTTAAATCCAGCCAACGGAATTGGAGGTTCCCGTGTGAGTTTGATTCAAACGGAAGATGCCGGTTTTTTCTGGATCGAACGAATGAATTACAGTTTGTATGGCGGTAACCACGAACTTTGGATCGAAACAAGTTGGATGTTCCACAATCCAGTGCGGATACTTGCGCAAGACAAGGTGAGGATGTACGGATTTCACGTCAATTTCAACTTCTTCCGACTGACATTTCTGATGGTACCGATCTTTCTGCTTCCCGCTTTCACTCTGTGGTACAAACGCCGAAAGGTTGCTTTTACAGTATTGTTTCAATTTAGCTTTTACGGAGTGAATGGACTGATGCTTTTCTATCTCTTGACGGGCGATCGATGGGCCCATATTTTTTCGCTTGGTTTTCTTTGAACAGAAAAGTATATTTGAACTTCTTAAGATCAAAATATGTTACAGCGACCACAGACACTTCTATTTTTTCTCGCAGCAATCATTGTCGTTTTGGCGACTTTCTCTCCGATAAGTACGTATTCACCTCAATCGGAAATGGATTCTGATGGTCGTGCG
>JBNKGN010000224.1:0-5958 GCA_050289845.1 Crocinitomicaceae bacterium
AGGGGTGTTTTGACGCCATCTACAAGAGAGTAGCAGGCCAATTTGTCTCTAAAAACAGAAGACTTAAAGATCGATTTATTGAGAAGCATACGCACGCATTCCTGTACCCCTTCTACAATTGATGGATGAGGGTGAACCAATTCTGCTAACACCTCAATCGGTGCGTTCATTTTTATCAACAATCCCACCGCTTGAATGGCACTAGAAGCGTGTTCTCCAACGGCGCGCATGCCAAGAATGTGCATGTCATCGTCATTCGTAACAATGATCTTAAAAAAGCCTTGTGTTTTGCGCATTGCGACCGCGCGAGCAATTACTGAGTAGTCTACTTTTACCACTTTCACGGGGATGTTTCTTTTGAGGCATTCTGTCTCGTTTAAACCAACTGCAGCAACTTCAGGAGATAAAAACATAATAGTGCACACATTGTCATAACTCAATCGTTCCGTAACCGCTCCGAAGGCTTTTTCAACGGCATGACGTGCTTCAATTTCACCCATATTTACCAGTGCGATTCTCCCCGAAACATCTCCTACGGCATAAATATGCGGGACATTCGTTCGTGTGTCGTCATCGCCAATGTGGACACCGCGTTTCGACATAGTGACGCCTGCATTTTCCATTTTCAAAGAATCGATATTTGGCGTGCGACCGATCGATAATAATGCTTTTTCTACCTGAATAATTTCTTTGCGTCCGTCAGGATAACTTAACTCATATTCTACCTTACCGTCAACCAGTTCCATGCGTTCCAAATGGGCATTGTGGTGAATCGTTACTCCCCGTTTTTCGAGATTGCCGGATGCCATGTTGCTGATATCTTCATCTTCAAATGGCAAGATTCGGTCTTGTCGATCAATCAAGTACACTTTCGTCTTTCCAAAGTTGGCAAATATTGTAGCGTATTCACAGCCGATCACACCAGCACCTACAATCACAAGACTTTTCGGGTAATCGCTTAAATTCTCTATGCCGTCACTGGTCAAAATGGTTTTTTCGTCCGCTGGAATAGAAGGAATTACACGTGGACGACTTCCTGTTGCAATAACAATGTTTTCCCCACGGATGATGTTTGTATGTTCTCCATTGACGATTTGTATTTCGTGTGCGTTGACGAAACTCGCCGTTCCCCGTTTGTAGTGAAACAACTGAGCTGATGATTCTTCCTGCATCAATTTTATGTGACACGAATATTGAAATTTACGCTCGAAAATGGCCTCATTTAACGTTTTCATTACCTGTTTCCAAGGCAGTGAAAATTCGTCCATGTCGTCAGGGAGATTTTCGTTTACAGTAGCCACACGATTCGAAATTTCCCACATCGTTTTAGAAGAAAGTGCACCATTGTACACCCCAGCTCCGCCAACACGACTTTTCTCGATCAAACAGACCCGTTTTCCGAAATCAACACCACGCATGGCAGCTGCATAACCAGCAGGCCCCGCTCCAATAACCACAAGATCGTATGTTTCCATGTAAACCGTAAATTTACCGCTAAATATAGGGGCAATTTTTGTTCCTGTAGAAAATAAGGGGAGAATGGAATATCAAAGTGATCTGGATCAGCACGACAAAGAACGCGCAGAGCGAGAAAAATTAATGAAGAAACTGAAAAAGAAACGTCCCAAAAACTTAGACGATTCTTTTCACGAAGCCCATGATGCGGCGTTCGAAAAAATAGACTGCCTCAAATGTGCCAACTGCTGTAAAACCACAAGTCCTATTTTTCGTGATATTGACATTCAGCGAATTAGTAAGAAATTGCGCGTTACACCAGAATCCTTTGAAAAAGAATACCTTCGAAAAGATGAAGACGGAGATTGGGTATTGCTTACTGCTCCCTGTACCTTTTTAAATGAAGACAACACTTGTTTTATCTACGATATTCGTCCGATGGCTTGCAGAGAATACCCACATACAGATCGAAAACGAATGATTCAATTGATGGAATTGACCATGAAAAATGCAGATATCTGTCCTGCTGTGAGTAGAATCATAGGAGATTTGGTGATTAAATATCCTTGAAGCCAACCATTTTTTGCCTATTTTCGTTACGTTA
Source organism: Crocinitomicaceae bacterium (assembly GCA_050289845.1). GTDB lineage: Bacteria > Bacteroidota > Bacteroidia > Flavobacteriales_D > Crocinitomicaceae > UBA4466. Next base: position 2,060 of record JBNKGN010000224.1, read on the forward strand.
AAGAAGACCAAACTAAGACTATGAAAATGATCATCCGTGCATTTCTAACTTGTGTAGGAATGTTTTTGGTATTTAATACTACTGCTCAACGAGGTAAAAACGGAAATAACACCGTGACTTCTGCTAATCAGGTTTTAAATACGTACACATCAATGACATCCAATGCGGCAGTTGGAGCGACCTCTATCACAGTGGCCAACAATGCTATGACAGGCGGTGCTTTTGGAGGAACTCCATTGCAACAAGGAGATTTGATTCTAATTATCCAAATGTACGGTGGTACGGTGGATGTCGTTACTTCTTACGCGGCAGGCGGGGCGTCCTACACGCTTCCTGCAAGTTGGCCGAACAATATTTGGACTTTCGGACAAATGCTTACCTACGAACAAGTCGGTAAATTCGAGCGCGTTGAAGTAGAAGGCGTCTCTGGGAGCAACACCATTCTGTTATCCTGTGGACTAACGAATAGTTATATCTCTGGTGATAAAGTGCAAATCGTTCGAATTCCAAGATACAATAATTTGACCGTGAATAATGGTGCAAGTATCGTTCCTTCTTTGTGGAATGGTGTATCGGGTGGAATTGTTGCGTTAGAAGTTGATGGAACCTTGACTGTGAATTCAGGAGGAACTATTTCGGCTTCCGCATTTGGATACCGACCTGGAATTGTAGACAATTCTTACTTTGCTGGTGCGGCTTCAACAGATCTTACTTATCCGAACCGATTCCCAGGATCGCCAAACGGAAATGAAGGTTCTGAAAAAGGAGAAGGGATTTACGGATATACACCAGAGTATGTTGCTATTTATTCGCGCTACGGTACCGGAGCCATCGGTAATGGTGGTGGAGGTGCTGGTTTTGTGAATGCCGGAGGTGGAGGTGGTTCAAATGCTGAACTCGCACCTGTTTCTTATAACGGCTGTGGAAATCCTGTGGGGTATGCAGCAGCCTATGCTTTGGATGCCTGGATCACTTCATCGAATGGTGGAGGTCGAGGTGGTTATTGCCTATCGTTGAATAGCTTGAATCCAACGACAGTGGGACCTGTAAATGCTTCTTGGGGCGGTGATGCGCGCAAGAGAAACGGAGGTTTCGGTGGACACCCAATTCCATACGATGCAACACGTATCTTCTTTGGAGGAGGTGGAGGTGCTGGAGATCAGGACTCTGGACAAGGTGGTAGTGGTGGCCGCGGTGGTGGTATCGTCTACATTGTCAATTATGGTACTATTGCAGGATCTGGAACTATTGAAGTGAACGGCGCCAATGGTCAAAATTCAAACCCGAACAACCAGGCATTAGGATTTAACGCGTACAAAGGAAACGATGGTGCTGGTGGAGGTGGTGCCGCTGGAAGTGTTTACATTGAAAACGCAACGGCAATTCCAGGTACGATTACCATCAATGCTGTTGGTGGAGATGGAGGAAATCAAAATCTTCAAGTAAATATCGGCCAACCCAACGAAGCTGGTGGTCCTGGAGGATCTGGTTCTGGTGGAGTGATCCGTTTTTCAAGTGGAGCGCCTACACAATCGGTTCTTGCAGGAGCAAATGGGGTAACGACTTCCACACAAATGTCTTTGTTTCCGCCGAATGGGGCAACAACAGGATCTGCAGGGGAAGCGAATTTACCTGCACCCTACTACGATTTAATTCCAAACGATGTTAGCATTTGTTCTGGACAAACAGCAAGTCCAAGTGTAACCGTTTCTGGATCCTATTCAGGAACACTTAATTGGTACACACAACAATTTGGAGGTACCCCAATCGCAGGGCAGACGAATCAATTAACGTACAACGTATCGCCAGCGACCACTACGACTTATTACGTAGGTGTTTGTCCCGGGACATTCCGCGTACCAGTGACTGTTACTGTTACGCCAGGTCCCAATTTGATCACAACAGATCCTGCACCTTTGTGTGCGCCAGCAACCGCGAACATTACCTTGCCAGCAATTACGGCAGGGAGTGATCCTGGAACCTTAACGTATTGGCAAGATAACGGAGCTACAATAACGGAACCTTCGCCGACTGCTGTTGGAAATGGTTGGTATTATATCGTTTTGGACGGCGGTGGTGGTTGTACGGTACTTGATTCGGTTCAGGTAACGATTAATCCTCTGGATGATGCTAGCTTTACCTCCGTTGATTTCTGTGAATCGACAGTGAATACTATTTCTGGTGTTGCAACCCCAGGAGGTACTTTTAGCATTCAGTCGCAAACAGGATCTGGTAGTGCAACGATCAATGCTTCTACAGGAGTTCTTGCTGGTTTTTCCGCAGGTGATCAGGTTACTATTTTGTATACAACGCCAGCTGGTGGTTGTCAAAATTCTAGCACGCAAACTGTAAATGTCATTCCTGGAGACGATGCTTCTTTTACGTCGAACGATTTTTGTGTTTCAACAACGAACACTATTTCAGGTGTTGCTACTGCCGGAGGAACGTTTAGCATTCAATCGCAAACGGGATCTGGTGGCGCAACAATCAATGCAACCACGGGAATTCTCTCAGGATTTGCTGCAGGGGATCAGGTGACCATCTTGTACACAACTCCAGCCGGACCTTGTCAAAGTACGAGTACACAAACCGTAAATGTCTTGCCACTAGACGACGCCAGTTTTACTTCAAGCGATTTCTGTGTTTCAGGAACCAATACCATTTCTGGTGTTGTGACGCCTGGAGGAACGTTTAGCATTCAGTCACAAACAGGGTCGGGTAGTGCAACGATAAACGCTACCACAGGTGTTCTTTCAGGATTCGCAGCTGGAGATCAAATCACGATTCTTTATACTACGTCCGGAGCATGTCCCAACACAAGTACGCAAACAGTGAATGTGAATGCGTTAGATGATGCAAGTTTTACGTCGACCGATTTTTGTGCTTCAACGGTGAACACGATTTCGGGAGTAGCAACTGCTGGAGGAACGTTTAGTATTCAATCCCAAACAGGATCTGGAGGTGCAACGATTAATGCAACAACGGGAATTCTGTCAGGATTTGCTGCAGGAGATCAAGTGACCATTCTATATACAACGCCTTTGGGTGGTTGTCAAAATTCAAGTACGCAAACAGTCAACGTAATCCCAGTGGATGATGCGTCATTTACATCAACCGACTTCTGTTCAACTACAACCAACACAATTTCGGGTGTAGCGACGCCAGGTGGAACCTTCTCGATTCAATCCCAAACGGGATCTGGAAGTGCAACTATTAACGCAACTACTGGAATTCTTGCTGGATTTAGCGCCGGCGATCAAATTACTATTTTGTATACAACGAATGGAACCTGTCCAAGTACAAGTACGCAAACAGTGAATGTAACAAGTTTGGATAACGCTTCTTTCACTTCGACTGATTTTTGCTTCTCAGGAACAAATACCATTTCAGGCGTAGCAACACCAGGGGGAACCTTCACGATTCAATCCCAAACGGGATCTGGAGGCGCGACAATTAATGGAACTACAGGAATTCTTTCAGGTTTTGCTGCCGGAGATCAAATAACAATCCTTTATACAACGCCAGCAGGTGGTTGTCAAAATTCAAGCACGCAAACGGTCAACGTAAATGCACTGGATGACGCGAGTTTCACATCGTCCGATTTTTGTGAGTCAACCGTGAACACAGTTTCAGGTGTCGCTACTGCTGGAGGAACGTTTAGCATTCAATCGCAAACGGGATCTGGTGGTGCAACGATCAATGCTTCAACAGGAGTACTCGCAAATTTTGCGGCAGGAGATCAAGTGACAATTCAATACACAACGCCAGGTGGAGGATGCCAAAATTCGAGTACGCAAATCGTAAATGTGATCCCAACAGATGATGCTTCTTTCACTTCAACAGATTTTTGTTCTTCAACGACAAATACAATATCAGGAGTTGTGACACCAGGCGGAACC
>JBNKGN010000225.1:0-5953 GCA_050289845.1 Crocinitomicaceae bacterium
CAACGTATCCGTAATCTGCATCAGCCATTTCTCCAGGTCCATTTACAATACATCCCATAATTCCAATTTTAACACCTTTCAAATGAGAGGTCTTCGCACGGATTTTTGCTGTCGTTTCTTGTAAGTCAAACAATGTTCTTCCGCAAGACGGACAACTGATGTATTCTGTTTTTGAAATTCGCGTTCGCGTGGCTTGTAATATTCCAAAAGAAGTGGAGGTGATCAGTTGTGAAGCCTGATTTCCTTTCAACCAAATTCCATCGCCAAAACCGTCAATGAACGCATTTCCTAAATCCGAGGATGTCCACAGTTGGAAAAGTTCGGGATCTTTTTCTTGAACTTCAGAACAGAGAATAACAGGGTTATTGATACCTTTTTCCGCAAATACCAATCGAATATTTCTATATAGTTGCGTTTTATTGCTAAATGTCGTTTCCAAAACAATGATGCAATTGGGGAAGTCAAGCAAGTATTCCGTGTCCGTATTTGTTGCTTCGTGACGGATAAAAAAGTGGTCGGAAGCAGCCATTTTGGAAAGTGCATCGGAGGTAATAAGCGGAAAAAATCCTGGTGCTGAACGGTAAGTACGGTCCCATAATTCGTAATCGCATAGTACCTGAAGTGTGCCAGGAATTTCGAAAGAAAGAGGGGTGTTACCGATATAAATGAAATCGACAGCGGTATCGGTTAAATTCCATTTGTCCAACGGAACAGAGTAGAGGTAACCATAGCCGAACAAATGCGAGGGTTTGAGCGCCTCAATCGTGCTAACGTCGGCAATCACAACAGGAGCCTGACCTCCGCCCACCTTACCAATTGTCGTTGTTTCACGGCGGTGATAATCGTATGGATTATAGCTCAAAGCCTCAACAGGTGCAATTTCAAAATCGCGGGTATTCTCAAATTTCTTTAAAAGTTTTTGAGCTACGGGAATTTCGGCTTCCGGAGCTTCCGTTAACGAAACGCGAATCGTATCGCCAATCCCATCTTCCAATAAAGCGCCAATCCCAACCGCAGATTTAATGCGGCCGTCTTCACCGTCTCCTGCTTCTGTAACTCCTAAGTGCAAAGGATAATCCATGCCACATTCCTTCATTGTCGCGACGAGCAAACGATAGGCCTGGACCATCACCAATGTATTGCTTGCTTTCATCGAAAGAACGATGTCATGATAATCATGTTTGCGACAGATCTGCAGAAATTCCATAGCAGAAGCGACCATCCCTTCTGGAGTGTCACCGTATCGACTTAAAATGCGATCAGAAAGAGATCCGTGGTTGGTACCAATACGCATTGCTGTTCCTTGTTCTTTACAAAGTAGCACGAGAGGGGTGAATTTTTCCTCGATGCGGTCCAATTCTGCTTGATAGCTTTCATCGGTATACTCAATTTCTTCAAAACGTTTTTTGTCGGCGTAGTTTCCTGGATTCACACGTACTTTTTCCACAATTCGCGCCGCGATTTCCGCTGCGTTAGGGGTGAAATGAATATCCGCGACCAGCGGTGTATGATAGCCGCGATCAACCAAAGCTTGTTTAATGACCGCCAAATTCTCGGCTTCTTTCTTGCTTGGAGCTGTCAAACGAACCAATTCACAGCCAGCGTCAATCATTCGAATCGATTGTTCTACGGAACCTTCGGTGTCCATCGTGTCGGTGGTTGTCATAGATTGAACACGAACGGGATTGTCACCACCGAAATTTACGGTGCCAACAGCAACAACTCGGCTCTTAAAACGGTCCCGATTTCCGTAATTTTCACAATAATTCTTCATGTTCCTAGACAAAATTAGACGCTTGAAGCGCATTCGTTTAAAGGCAAAAATAGCCAATATTCTTGGGCAAATACGTGTAATAGGATCACTTGATTTAACAGTTTTTTGTTTAAAGTCGTGAACGAAATAACATTTAGTACGTGGAATTAGCCGTATCTTTGCAAATAGAGTAAACTCTTTATTAGATAAACTATGCAATTAAACAGAGTAAAGTTCGCAGAAAACGAAACGGAAGATTTCTACAAAGAACTCCGTAAACGTGTCTCGGCATATTTCAAGGAAAACAACATTTCTAGATATGCAAACTTTAATATGGTTCTAAAGACCATTTTCATGATCTCCTTGTACCTTGTTCCTTTCATTTTAATTCTTTCGTTTCTACAAACGACATGGATTATTGTTTTGATGTGGATCGTTATGGGCTTTGGGATGGCAGGTATTGGTCTGTCCGTAATGCACGATGCCAATCATAGCGCTTATTCAAAGAATAAATACGTGAATATTATCCTCGGAAAAGTGATGTGGATGGTAGGCGGAAGCGACGTCAATTGGAGAATTCAACACAATGTTTTGCACCATACGTACACGAATGTAAGCGGAATGGACGAAGACATCGAAATTGATCCACTGATGCGTTTTTCCCCTTCACAACGCTTGTTAAAGGGACACCGTTTTCAGTTCATTTATGCGTGGTTCTTGTACGGAATGATGACCTTGATGTGGGCAACAACCAAAGACTATATGCAATGGAAGCGCTACAAGAAAAAGGATTTGATCAGAACGCAAAACGTCTCTAGTCGTAAGTTCTTGTGGACCTTGATTTCAACGAAAACCTTGTATTTGGGAATCACTTTGGGATTACCGATCATCTTTTCGTCATTGCCATGGTGGGGAACCGTAATTTGTTTTGTTATCATGCACTTTGTCGCAGGATTGATTTTAGCTGCAATTTTCCAACCTGCACACGTGGTGCCAACTTCAACTTTTGAAGAACCTGGAAAAGACGGTGTTATCGAGTTGGATTGGGCGGCAAATCAATTGATGAACACAGCCAACTTCGCACCGAAAGCACGCATTTTCTCTTGGTATGTAGGAGGATTGAACTATCAAATTGAACACCATTTGTTTCCAAACATTTGTCATGTTCATTACCGAAAAATTTCGCACATCGTACGTGACACTGCGTTCGAATACAATCTTCCGTACTACTCTTATACGACCTTCTTTGATGCACTGAAAGGTCACGCGAAGATGTTGTACAAATTAGGAAAATACGAAGACGCGCCGGGAATTCACTAAAATGAATGTCGAAGACTTTAGAAACTATTGTTTGGCAAAAAAAGCGGTAACAGAATCGTTTCCGTTTGATGCGAATACCCTTGTGTTTAAGGTAGCTAATAAAATGTTTGCATTGGCAGACGTGGACGCATTTGACTTTATCAATCTCAAATGTGATCCTGAAAAGGCAATTGATTTACGTGAAACCTACGAGGCGGTGAAACCGGGCTATCATATGAATAAAGCGCTGTGGAATTCGGTGTACCCCAACATGGACCTCTCAGATGCCCAGGTGTATTCGATGATCGACGATTCCTACGAATTAATCGTAGCCACGCTGTCTAAAAAAGTGCGCCATGAGTTTTCGCTTTGATAAGGTTGCCTGGAGCGTACGACTTGCAAAAACGCGATCTCAGGCTGCAGAAGCGATTTCTAAGGGCAAAATTCGTTTGAACGGAGAATCAGTTAAGCCTGCCAAAGAAGTGCGCTTAGGAGACGAAATAAACGTGCATCGGAACACGGCTGTTTTCACCTATAAAGTGATCCAATTACTCAGCAATCGCGTAGGACCCAAACTCGTTCCCGATTATTTGATCGATATTACGCCCGAGGAGGAACGCGAAAAGTTGCGTTTGTTTCAAGACGCGCAAAAAACATACCGACATCATGGAACGGGAAAACCAACCAAAAAGGACCGTCGCGAATTGGACGATTATTTGGAGAATTGGGAGTGAATCATAAAACATTGTTTTATAGCTGTTTGAGTCAGGAAACACGCGTTTTTTGCAAAAATTCAAGAAAAAAATTTAACGATTTGTAACTTTTTGGAAGTGGGTTAGTCTTACCAACAAACAAAACAAGAAAACCCAGAGTTATGAATAAATGGAATACACTTATCGCAGCAATGTTATTTGCACTACCAACCTTCGCTCAGGTAGAGGAGGAAGAAGTAGAAACTGAAGTAGTTGAAACAGAAGAAATTATTTTCGAAGAGCCAGGTGAAGGCGAGCCAGACACAACACGATTGAATGTGGGCTCACGAGAAGTTTTAATCATCACCCGAGGAGGCAGCGAGGAATCCGATGAATTTGATTTGGATTTTGACGAAGAAGGGAACGAAATTCCATCGAAATCGAATAAAAGCGAGGCACACTGGGCAGGACTTGATTTTGGGTTTACCATGTTGATGAATGACGGGTTTAGCAATTCGTTTCCCAACCACCCTTATTGGCAAAACGACGCAGCAAGATCACAAGTATGGAACCTGAACATCATGGAGCATAAATTCAATTTTGGAACGCCGTATGTTGGTTTAACAACCGGTTTGGGATTCAGTTTTACCTCTGTTGCATTCGATAATAACTATATTGTTACGTCAACGGCAGATACGATTTTTGCAACGATTGACACCTTGAATAGCTATTCTAAAAACAAGTTGAAAGCGTCGTATTTAACGGTTCCTTTGCTTTTGGAGTTCAACACGAACGCTGATGCAGACAGAAGTTTCTACCTCGCAGCGGGTGTTGTAGGAGGCGTGCGCTTAACGTCAAAAATCAAACGAAAAGGAGAGTTTGAAGGGAAAGAGTTCGAACAAAAGGAAAAAGGAACCTACGGACTCAACTCGTTCAAATTGGATGCTACAGCACGACTAGGTTACGGAAGCTGGGGAGCATTTGCCAACTATAGTTTGTTGCCGCTCTTTGACACAGGAAAAACAACAGAAATTTATCCACTTACCTTCGGATTGTCATTCAATTTCTAAGGCATTAATTGATTCACAGGAAAGGGAGTATTTCGGTGGGAATTATGTAGTATTCTCATCAAGGTTCTCCTTTAAGTTAAAACTTTAGAAAAGGCGTCACTAAAATCAAGTGGCGCTTTTTTCTTTATCCATTAAAATGTATAGTTAATCTTCTGACTCGTCATTTTCATCAAGAGTTCCTCGAATTATTTTTCCAGGTTTAGATGACAAATCTTGGGTAAGAATATCGCCAGTCATAGCGCCTAGTATGTATAGAGCATAAATAACAATAACCAACATTGTTACTGATATGGCTAATTTATTCATGTAGTGAAACTGTTTCATAGTTGTAACATCGTAGCACACGATATATACAATTTCGATTCCACTATAAATGAAGACTCCTTGTGTCGCAGCTGTAAGGGGAGAGGAAATAATCGGTCCCATTCTTCTGAAGAGGAGATGCTCTTTAGCAAGTCCTTTTTGTGATACAAAGTTCAAGTGTAGAATTCCTAGGAAAGTAGATATTGCGACTATTATATAGAATAAGGATTTTGATTCTGCAATACTCTTGAAACTATCAGTGATAGGCCTCATGAATCCATCGATAGTACCGAAGCATATAATTATGGCGCCACCCACCAGAATAAGAAGTAGTCTTCCTATTTTAATCTTTTTTTTATTTGAAGTGTCTTGACTCAATGACTCTTATTAAATCGTTCAACTTTAGCTCTTTCTGTACTATCTTGTTCATTCCCAATTCCAGCACCAATTCCAGCACCAATAACAGCTCCGATTGGCCCACCAAGTAATCCAATAACTCCGCCTAATACTCCTCCGCCTACAGCGCCGCTAGAGCTCGATTCTGCATAAATATCATAGGGTGTATAAATGTGCGTATGATAACAATTCGAACACTCGACAGTAAAATTTGGACCATAGGTGTGTCTAATAGTGGCTCTATTAGGAGCCTCAATTGATAGAGGGACTTTGTGTCCGCAATTTTTGCATCGAGATACGTACAATTTCAATTTCCGAGTGTTTTATTCATTTGATCAATAATTTGTCTTTCATTCGATGTATCTTTTCCCCAACTGAATAATTGAGCTGTTGCTTCAGAATTTACCCGAATTATGGAACCATTACCTGTAGAGCTTATT
>JBNKGN010000226.1:0-5942 GCA_050289845.1 Crocinitomicaceae bacterium
TAATTTCGAAGTGGAATTGAAGGGGAAAGTGATACCAGAAAAAGTATATGTAAAATCAAATCAAGGAACGTTTCTTTTGAAACAAACCACCAAAACACGATTTGTGGGATCACTTGTACAGGTCAGGGAAAACATGAATTTCAATTTTCAGGCGTCGTACAAGAATGAAAAGTTCGAAAGTAAAGATTACGCTGTCAAAGTCATTGCTAAAACGGCAATAGGCAAACTGCAAGCCACCTTGGAGTTCCCGAAATATTTGGGAAGGAAGCCAGAAGTTATTGAAAATGCGGCTGACTTAACGATACCCGAAGGGACAAAAGTGACTTGGAGTGTTTTAACTAAAAATAGCGATAAGGTACAATTTTGGATCAACGATAATGAACAAACGTTTGAAAAACAAGGGTTTAGTATCAAAAATAGATTTACAACCGATGCGAAAGCGAAGATTGTTTTGAAGAACAAAACTTCAGGGAAGAAAGATACAACGGCTTTTGCTATAGATGTCATTAAGGATGAGTTTCCTTCGATCCAGGTGGAGGAGGTAAAGGATTCTTTGAAGGATGGAATACGTTATTTCTCGGGTGTTGTTGGGGATGACTACGGGTTGAATGGAGTACAATTTAAATACACAATTATTTCGGAGGATGGTTCGAAACGTTCGGAGAGTGTCAATGTTGGAAATGTGGTCGGAACGGAATCACCTTTCAATTTTGCTGTGGATTTCCGTCGCGAAAAAGTCCAGTTAAAAGACAAGATCGAGTATTATTTTGTGGTGTACGATAATGACGGTGTGAATGGCAGCAAGTCAACAAAAAGCCGATCGTTTGTGTACAAACTTCCTACACTGGACGAATTGAACGATAAGCGTAATCAAGAGGAGGAAGAAGCAAAAGCCGATTTGTCTGAAGCCATGCAAAAAGCACAAAAGTTTAAAGAGGATTTGGACCGTTTACGAAAGGAAACGATGAATTCTAATAAGTCAAATTGGAATAAGGAAAGTCAAGTGAACCAATTGCAAGAGGATCATAAATCTCTGATTGAGGATTTGCAGGAGCTGCAAGAACAAATGCAAAATAGTTTGGAGGAAAAGAATCAATTATCAGAGTTGGACGAGCAAATTCTCGAGCAACAAGAAATGATTAATGATCTTCTGGATGAATTAATGGATGATGAATTGCGTGAACTTTTGGAGCAGTTGGAGGAATTGATGAAGGAACAGAACAAGGAACAGTTGGAGGAAAACATGGAGCAATTGGAAATGTCTTCTGAAGACATGAAAAAGCAATTGGACCGCGTGATGGAATCACTGAAGAAAATGCAGGTGGATGAAAAGATTGATGATATAGAGAATCAATTAAAGGAGTTAGCTGCGGAGCAGGAAAAACTGGCCGAGGAAACTAAGAGCGTGGATAAAATTAGTGATGAACAAAAAGCAGCTCAGGAGGAAATAGACAAAAAGTTTGAGGCAATTAAAGAAGAAATTCAGGAGCTCGATAGCTTAAACCAGGAGTTGAGTCGACCTATGGAGTTAGGGGATCAGGAAAAGAATGCGGAGGAAATCCAAGAAGAATTAAATGATGCCAAGGAAGGTTTGGAAAAAGGAAAACCAGGTAAGGCAGGAGAGAGTCAGCAAAATGCTTCTGATAAAATGGAACAGATGGCCGAGCAAATGGATATGATGCAACAAGAGGCCAATCAGCAACAACAAGGGGAGGACATGGATATGCTTCGGAATATTTTGGAAAGTTTGGTTGCGCTTAGTTTTGATCAGGAGTTAACGATGAATAATTTGGAGCGTGTTTCGGATACAGATCCTGCATTCAAAACCTATTCGAGAAGACAACGTCGGATTATAGACGACACCAAAATAGTGGCAGACAGCTTGTATGAACTGGCGAAAAGGCAACCGAAAATTGCGAAATTTATAGATGATGAGTTAAACCAAATTAGTGCAAATCATGGTTTGTCTTTGGAGGATATTGATGAGCGTCGCCGTCGTGAATTGACGATCCACCAGCAGTATGTAATGACGAGTTATAATAACCTAGCTCTTATGCTTAATGAGAGTTTGCAGCAAATGCAGGAAGCTATGAGAAGTCAAATGCCTGGTTCAGGAAGTTGTAATAAGCCTGGTGGCAAAGGGCAACCGAAACCAGGAGAAGGAATGTCGAGCGAGTCGATGAAGCAAATGTTGAAGAAGCAGTTGGAGTCGATGAAAAAAGGACAAAGTGAGGGAGGTAAGAAGCCAGGTGATCAGAAAGGAAATTCGCCATCCGGAAAACCAGGAGAAGGCGGTATGGGCAATATGGGAATGGGCAACAAGCAAATTGCGAAAATGGCAGCAGAGCAAGGCGCAATTCGTAGACGCTTGGAAGAATTACGCAAGGAGTTGAACAAAGACGGTTCTGGAAACGGTAATAAGTTGAATCCGCTTATTCAAGAGTTAGAAGAGCAGGAACGTGATTTGGTAAACAAACGTCTTAATGATAATACTGTAAAACGCCAGCAGGACATTTTAACGCGATTATTGGAGAGTGAAAAGGCGTTGATGGAGCGTGGGTTGGATGAGAAGCGGGAATCAAAATCACCAAAAAATGAAAATTATAGTAACCAAATTCGATTTGACGAGTATAATAAATCAAAATTGAGACAAATTGAATTGTTACGTTCTGTGGATCCAGCGTATTCCAAGTACTATAAGGACAAAGCAAACGAATATTTCAATAGAGTCTTTTAACGCGATTTTGTAGTATGAAGGATGGTTATGTGGTAGTGGATAGTTTGTCTATCCCGTCTGATTTTGGAGCGATTAATCAGGTGGAATCATTAATTGATGAGGTGTGTTCGAAGCTTGCGGTAAATGAAGATTATTATGGTAATGTTCTTATAGCGGTAACAGAAGCAGTTAATAATGCAATCCTTCATGGTAACAAACAGGACGCCTCTTTAAATGTGGACGTGTTCGTAGGTGATAAGGAAACAGATTTTTGTTTTAGTGTGAAGGATCAAGGGGATGGGTTTGATTATTCTGTTCTGCCTGACCCTACAGCTCCGGAAAATATTGAGAAAGAGGATGGGCGTGGTATATTTCTTATGCGCTCTTTAGCAGAAGAAGTCGAGTTCGAAGAAGGTGGTAAAAACGTGAACATTTATTTTAGTAAGTAATGATTCAGATTCAATTTGAAGACACTGAAATTCTGGAGTTGAATCCGGAATTTTTTGTTTCTTGGCTCACGAAAGTTTGTGTTGACGAAGAGAAGGAGTTAGGTGAGGTATCGTTGGTTTTCTGTTCGGATGATTATCTTTTAGAAAAGAATAAACAGTTTTTGAATCACGACTATTACACAGATATAATCACGTTCGATTATGTGGAAGGTAATGTAATTTCTGGTGATCTTTTAATTTCTACTGACCGAGTGTTGGATAATGCGTTGGAACGTGAGATAGATTTTAGAACTGAGTTGAACCGTGTTATTGTTCATGGTGTTCTTCATTTAATCGGTTATAAGGATAAGTCCTTGGAAGAGGAGATGATGATGAGACAAAAGGAGGATCATTACTTAAGTTTCACGTGAAACATTGTTTTCGAATAAAATCGGATTTGTTTTTTGTCTGATTTGTCCATGTTGTTTGTTGCGTTCTAGTTTGTTTAACTTGCCTTGTGCAAGTTTTTTTGGTTTTTGTGTTGTACTTTTGTTCCACGTGAAACATTGATTATGTTAAAAGAATATGATGTTGTAGTTGTAGGTGGTGGGCATGCAGGTTGTGAAGCTGCAAATGCTGCTGCGAAGTTGGGGAGTTCTGTGTTGTTGGTGACTATGAACATGAATACGATTGCGCAAATGAGTTGTAATCCAGCGATGGGAGGTGTGGCAAAAGGCCAGATTGTTCGCGAGATTGATGCGTTAGGAGGTGGTTCGGGAATTGTTTCGGATCGGAGCGCTATTCAGTTTCGTATGCTGAACAAATCGAAGGGGCCCGCAATGTGGTCGCCAAGAACCCAAAATGATCGTATGTTGTTTGCGGAGGAATGGCGTTTGTTGTTAGAGCGAAACCCTAATGTTGATTTTTGGCAGGACATGTGTTCAGGACTGTTAGTGGATTCGGGTCGGGTTGTTGGAGTAAAAACGTCTATTGGAGTTGAGATTAAAGCCAAGAGTGTCGTGCTTACGAATGGCACTTTTTTAAATGGTTTGATCCATTTGGGAGAGAAACAATTTGGTGGTGGTCGTGCTGGCGAAAGAGCTTCCACAGGAATCACTGAAGAGTTAATTGCTTTGGGATTTGAGGCGGGTCGAATGAAAACAGGGACGCCACCAAGAGTAGATGGACGTTCTCTCGATTATTCTAAAATGGAAGAACAATTCGGAGATGAAGAACCTTCGAAATTTAGTTTTTCTGATACAAAACCATTGAGCAAACAACGGTCTTGTTATATTACATACACAAATACAGAAACCCACGAGATTTTACGTACCGGCTTTGATCGTTCTCCGATGTTTAACGGAGCGATTAAAAGTTCAGGCCCGAGATATTGTCCAAGTATCGAAGACAAGATCAATCGCTTTGCAGATAGAGATCGTCATCAGATTTTTGTGGAGCCAGAGGGATGGAAGACTGTGGAGATTTATGTTAATGGGTTTAGTACATCTTTGCCCGAGGATATTCAATATGCAGCGATGAAAACGATTCCTGGTTTTGAGAATGTAAAAATGTTCCGTCCAGGGTATGCAATCGAGTACGATTATTTTCCACCAACACAATTGAAACATACTTTGGAAACAAAGCGCGTTGAGAATTTGTATTTCGCGGGACAGATTAATGGTACAACGGGTTATGAAGAAGCAGCGTGTCAAGGATTGATGGCCGGTATCAATGCCCACAGAAAAGTGTATGAGCAATCAGAGTTTATACTTAGTCGCAGTGACGCTTATATTGGGGTGTTGATCGATGATTTAATTACAAAAGGTACGAAGGAACCATATCGCATGTTTACTAGTCGTGCCGAATATAGAATTCTTTTGCGTCAGGATAATGCGGATATTCGTTTGACACCAATTGGTCACGCTATTGGTTTGGCTACCGATGAGGCGATGGATCGGGTGAACAAGAAAATAAGTGGAACCGAAACGCTTAAAAAGTCGCTTCGAAAAGAAGGTGTTGCTGCTGCTGTTGCGAATCAAGTGCTGCTGGAGCGGAATAGTTCCCCAGTCAATCAACAGGTAAAATTGAGTTCTCTGATTACACGCCCGAACGTATTTATGGAAGATGTTTTGGGGATGAGTGTTGATTCCAAACAAATTGCAAATGATTTGACAATGGAGCATGAGGACATTGTTTCTCAAACGGAGATCCAACTTAAGTATGAAGGATATATTTCCAGAGAGGAAGATGTAGCCAAGAAAATGAGTCGTTTGGAAGAGGTCAAGATTCCCGCGGATATGGACTTCGCGAAATTGGCAAGTTTAAGTTCCGAGGCGAAGGAGAAACTTGGAAGTATTCGTCCTGTTACAATCGGGCAGGCTTCAAGAATTAGTGGTGTATCGCCAAGTGATATTTCAGTGCTTTTGGTTTATTTGGGCCGCTAAGAGAATTTCCAATATTTTTCTTGTTTATTTCGTGTTGTAGGGTGTTAATCTAATGCCTTTTTGCGTTTTTATGCGATTTAAGCGCGTTTCTGTGTGTAAGGAAGGGAATCACTATAGCTTTGTGGTGATCGTTAAATAGACGAAACGTTTTTCAAGCAACAACAAAATAGACCTAAGTAGTAGAAAAACAGTTGATTAGCCTAAAATCAAGAATGTTTCACGTGAATCATTGGAGCTTTTAATGAATTACGCCACTGGATCGATCCAATCGCCATGCTCACGAATTAAATCAATCAACGCATCGACCGCTTCTGTTTCGGGAACGTTTTTTCTGACAACTTCTTTCTCTTTGTA
>JBNKGN010000227.1:0-5941 GCA_050289845.1 Crocinitomicaceae bacterium
GGAAATTCACCACTCAAAAAGGCACCGCGGCCACCAAAATCGCCGTATCCCTGACCTCCCCAAGTTTCGATAAGGTATGTTCCTGTTGCAGGTACAACCCAGTATTGAATTCCACCAACTGAGGTTACATCTCCATCCAAAGTAGTTCCAGCATAGCTCGCGTCTAACATTGGTTGTGTTGGACCTACGTTTCCAGTGGCACCTCCTGTAGTAAATGTATAAGATTGTTGTGCCCATACTTGTGAAGTTCCCATGACAATAATGCCTAAGAACCCTACAAATCTTCCTAAGTACTTGTTTTTCATAGTGATTTGTTGAATTAGTTATGATTTTCAGGGCGCAAAGAAAAGAATATTATTTCGTTCTATTTGTTTGATTTTGACAATAATTCGTGATTTTTCGTCAGAGCTGGTTCTTTTTGTGTGTTAAAAGTGCGCAATGTTTCTTGTGAGGAGTTTGCGCATATATACGTATTGTGCTTATGGATTTGCCGGTTTGACTTTGTTTCGGAAAGATTTTGGATCCCCCTTTTATTGATTGGAATTTCATTGCTTGCATCCCGACGTTATATTATTGTATAATTTTCTTCGAGCTTATTTACGTGGCTAGTGTTGTGAAAAATGGGGTTCAAATCCATTCTTATTGGAGATGAAATGGAGTTCATTCTCAATTCCCGGCAAAGTGGTTGAAATGATTAAAGAGAAAAAAGGGGAGACTTTCATCAACGAGACTCGTCGAGAATAATTCAAAAAAAGCCCCAACTTTCGAAAGAATCGACCGTTGGGGCTTGATAACATTGCATTTATTGTGTTTACTCAATAATCACAAGTCCTTTGGTATAAACGGCATCGGAAGTAACCACTTTAACCGTGTATTTTCCTGACGCTAAAGTCGTACCGTCTACTTTTCCAGAAACGAGGTCTGTAGGTACATCAATTGTTCTACCGAGAGCATCTACGATAATGATTTGCTCCATGTTTCCGTCGAAGTCTACCGTAAATACACCGTTTTTCGATGGGTTCGGGTAGATCGTAACAAGCGCGCTGTTTAATTCTGTAAGTCCAGTATAGTCTACAAGCAAACATACAGAGGTGTCTACGCATTGCGCATTTGACACTTCAACGGCATAATTTCCTGTAACTGGTGGGGTATAGGACTGACCTGTAACACCTTGTATTGCTTGATTGTCTGCACAATCGATCCATTGGTAGGAAACGCCTGTTGCAGTTGCAGTAAGACTTGTTCCTGTTAGGGTTACAGAATTATCGATAAGGGAAAGGTTCACATTTTGTGTTTGTGTTGAAATGTTGCCATTTCCATCGTCGTAAGTCCATGTTACCGTTGTAACGCCGCCTGTTGTAATAGGGAAGGTTACGTTTGACACACCCACAATGGTACCAGAACAGTTGTCGGTTGCCGTTGGGCTTGGTAGCGTAACACTGTTACATCCGTCTACATCAGCCAACGCAGTAACGTCAGGAGTTGGAGGCGCCACATCGTTGATCGTAATTGTCTGCGTTTGTGTTGCTGTATTTCCACTTCCATCATCGTAGGTCCACGTGATTACATTTGTACCCTGTGTGGTTATTGGGAAAGGAATATTTGAAACTCCGTTGATTGACCCAGCGCAAAAATCTGTTGCGGTTGGCGTTGGAGGAGTAAATTCACATTGGCTGCTATAGCTGATTAGGTTAGGATTGTCAATAACGGGTGCAACGGTGTCGAAACCTGTAATAACAATATCTTGTGTTTGTGTAATCATGTTTTGACCGTCATCGTACGTCCATGTGATGGTTGTTGTTCCAACGGTATTAATTGGGAGGGAAGCATTTGTTGTAGCTTCAATTCCACTTGAACAGCTGTTAGAAGCAGTAGGAGGTGTTAAAGCAGACACGACACAAGCAGCAGTTACGTCACTCAAGCTGGCAGCATCTGGCACCAAACTTCCTGCTCCTGGGATACATGCAAAAGTGATGATCACCTGACCGTGACCTAGTTGAACACCAGCAAGATTTACAGGGTTTGTTCCAGCGTTGTACGAACCGCCGCCGTCGCCTGCAGGACAGCATAAGCTAGAGTTGTTTCCGCCGCCACCGCCGCTGTAGCCACCGCCACCGCCACCGCGGTAGTTGTTCCAGCTACTTGTTCCGCCGCCGCATCCGAATCCTCCAGTACCTTCGTCGATACCACCAAGACCACCGTTTACAAATGCCTGACCGCCTGCAAGACCGTCACCATTTCCGAGAAGACCTCCTCCAGCATCTGCACTAGAAGCTTGCAGACCACCACTTCCAGCGGATCCACCAGCACCAATAATAGACGCGTTGAGTCCAGCGGCACCTGCTTCAGTGATTTGTCCATCACATTGTGTTAAATAGGTCGTTCCGTGATTTCCACCACCACCACCAGCAACAACCAACGGGTTATTACTTGCGTCGGTAACGAACGATCCACCGCCACCACCGAATTGGTGATTGTATGTCGTTGCGGGAAAATCCAAGTAGTCACCTGCTTGCTGTCCAACGAGGATTTTTAACGTCGTTCCGGCTGTTAGGTTGAATTCACCTGAGATGTGAGCCCCTCGACCGCCGAACGAGCCGTAGCCTTGTCCGCCGAATGCTTCGATTTGATAAATTCCTGTAACAGGTACGGTCCAGTATTGAATTCCACCTGTTACGGTAACGGTTCCATCGAGAGATGTTCCTGTATATTCGGTATCCATCATCGCTTGATCTGGTCCAGTGTTACCAGTTGCCGTGCCATGGGTGAAGGTGTAGGTCTGAGCAAAGCTGAGACTTGTCATTGTTATGCAGAGCAGAAAAAGGCGCATCGGCATAGCGAGTAATTTTGTAGTCATAGTTATTAGTTTTCATTAATTAGTGTTCCAATTTCGCAATTATTTACTTCGTATTGAAACTTTTGTTTGATTAATAACGGATTGACTCAATTATGTTTAAAGAGAAAACGAGGTGGTAATGATTGAAACGAGGAACATTTAATTTTGAAGTTGACCAGGAGGGATTTTGCTTTCTGGTACGAATAGCGACGAATAATTCAGAGCATTTTGTTCATTTTTCCCATAAATAAAATGGTTCCTGTTTCATTGTCTTTGATGAAATAGTAAAACGGTTTGTCTACATGTATTTTCATAATAGGTGCTGGTGGAGGACCAACAGAGGTAGTGGTTACCATACCAATCACTGTTACTGCAGCTGCTTCGGTACCTTCTTCGTTTACAATGATTTTTGCTTTGTGTAAAACCGTTCCAATTTTTAGATCCTTCTGAGTGCGTATTCCAGAAAAGTCAGCAGCATTTGAAAAAGCGCTGTTTATCCCCAATTTAGTAAGAAAAGGAATGAGATTCGTTGTTGGGGTTTCAAACGTAAATTTGGGCAATTGCAGATCGACTTTTTGCTGTTGTAATTGCTGCATCAATCCGTTATACGTCATGTTTGTTAATGCGTACTTTTTTATATCGTTCGGAAGTATGATTACCATAGATGTTTTGTCATCATCGTACGGCAATTCAATGATTTTTGCATTGGTCCCCGTAAAAGCACGATACGAACGGAGTGCACGCATCATGTCTATTTCTGATGTTGTTCCGTCGTGGTTGGTGAATGTCTCTTTTGTCGTTTTTTCTTTATCGAAAGTATATTTCCAGTCTTGCTTGAAATAAATCGCATTGACGAGTGCCAATTTTAAGCTGGAGACATCACTGGGTTTTAGCATGTCCTTTATCATTCCATTGGTACTTTCTTCAATCCATGTGTTGATTTTCTTAGCGCTTCCACTTGGGTCACTGTTAAAGTTGGTGTAATTGGGGGCAGCGTCAAATCGGGATTCGATGGTATCCGTGTAGCTTTTTAATACTTCGTAATTATTTAAAATCCAGATGGAATTACTGATGTTCGTGACGTTTTTTAGATGGGCCAGTTCTGCAAGGAACGCCGTGTTCTCAGCATCAAAACCGAACACTTTCTCGAGTTCTTCCTGCGTTTTCTCGTTTGCTCCTTCGTATGCCATGGCAAAAGCAGTTTTAATTGAACTGGGAGAAAAAAGAATATTGTTTTCCTGCGGCATGTTGGCAAAAAGGTCGAAAGCAAAATTATTTTGCGAAAGACTAGATAAAGAAGTGGTTGCGATGAGTAATAGAAGGCTGATCTTGTTCATAATGGATTCTCACTTTAATGCTATCGTGGAGCACTGTACAAATAACGTGCAACTTTGTTCAAATCAATTGTGGGTCGTTGGTTCAGTTGACTTGTGCTGTTGTCTCGCTGTAATTGAGGTATAAATTAAGAACTATTGCTTCGTGTTGTGAGCGTTAATTACGGTGAATAAAGAGATAGCGTACAAATACCTGAATTAACATTGCCTGTTGTTTTTCTTGTTTTTTAAGGTTAATATGGTCTATATGATTTCTTAACGATCTCATCAGGATACCACTGTTTGCTGAATGACTTTAATATGAGGGAATTGAAAATTGTCTGTTATTAAATTCATACAATCCATTGCTTGGAGGTACTGGTGCGCTTGAGAATAGAAAAGTCACGAATTCAAATTTTAGTAGTATGGATCAAAGTAATTGGATTAAAGGGTATAATATCATGGGGTTCCCTTACAAAGTGAGAGACGGAGAATATGCGGACAATGGTTCGGTATCAGTGGGAACGCCACTCTTCGATTTTAACCTAAATGATCAAGATGGTACAATGATCTCCATTGACGGCAATACTGTTTGGGTGCCTGCACCTATAACGGCGGTACCAGTGGGGGAAAGTTTTAATGGGGATACAAATTCTTTTTCGTCGGAGGATATTTGGATGCAATACAGTGCCGAAGTTTCCTATGCAGAGACGAGTCCCACATTCAGTGGAAACGCGGAAATGAGCTACAGCGAGGACTATAGTTCGAGTTCTGACTATTGGCAGGCAAATAGTATGAGTGGTTATAAATCGTATCGTTTGGCGCTTCCCACGAATATTAAGGATTATTTATTGGATGACGTAAAAACGATGATCAATGACATGAATGTGCCTGCAGAAGATGTCATTAACGCATTGGGAACGCATTATTTAAGAGAGGGTGTATTCGGTGGTCGATGGTGGTGTTCTCAGAGTATTTCCAAGTATTCGGAATCCGACGAAATTCAAAGTACGGCTTCTTTGTCTGCTTCATCCTCATTTATTCAAGCAAATGGAAAAGCCGCTTACGACAGCGGATACGATAAATCAACGTTTGATTCGCAGATTCTAATTGGGACGCGTGGCGGTGGTATTTACAATCAGGACGCCCCAGATGGTTACACGGAATGGCTTGAATCGATAAAAACGGAAGGAGATTACGTGATGATTCGCTTTAATGGTGCTCAGGATAGTTTGATTCCTATTTCCAGTCTTGCCGATGATCCAGCGCGGCAGCAGGAGCTTGAGAATGCTATTCGAGCGCACTTTAATGTTCCAATTCCGACGGTTTATACTATTGAAATTGACGAAAACTCGGTTGGTGTGATTCCAGAAACGGATAGTGCAGATACCATGGAGTTGGAATATCATACGACGAATCCTAATTATGTGATGATGGGTTTCGGTGCTACATCTCACAATGGTAATGCGAAGCAAATGTTGTTCTGTTATTTAGACCTTAAGACTAAAACACGCAACTTCCTTACGTATCCTGCAAATGGAAATCTAGAACCGAGTGGTTATGAACGATACGTTGAAGTGCCATACGGTTACGTTATGGTTGGTTTGGGCGGTGCGGTGGACGATGATAATTTTAAATCGCTGACCGCCTGGTATATGCAGATAGACCCTTCCGATTCAGATCAAAACGGTAATTTTTTACGTGGGCCGATACAACAGGTACAAGTTGGGAGTTCCAAAATAGAGAAGGGGTATACTCCTTCGTCGAACGCAGAAGCGAAGCCTTTGGTAGG
>JBNKGN010000228.1:0-5909 GCA_050289845.1 Crocinitomicaceae bacterium
GAATCACACGAATAGAAATGCACAGAATAAGTTCCTGCGGGAATATTGGCTATTGTGTCTCGCTTCTTGATGCGTTTGTAGAATAATTCCAGCGAATCTGATTTTAGCGAAACATTGATGGTTGCACACCCATTATCATTTACAAAAGTGACGTTGGGAATCAGTCCGCCCGTTTGTGCCATGCCATTGTGTGCAAGTGCGAGAAATAGTAGTAAGATCGTTTTCATAAAAGTAAATGTCAAAAAAAGTGCCTTGGTCACCCAAAGCACTTACTCTTTATTGTGTTGTTGCCTATTTTTTAAAGTTATCCGCAACAATTAAATCTTTTGTTCCATGGGTCCAGGAATAGAAACCTTCTCCCGATTTCACTCCTTTTTTACCAGCCATTACCATGTTTACCAATAGTGGACAAGGTGCATATTTTGGATTTCCAAATCCTTCGTGCAATACTTCAAGAATCGCCAAACAAACGTCCAATCCGATGAAGTCTGCCAATTGCAACGGCCCCATTGGATGTGCCATTCCCAATTTCATTACGGTGTCGATTTCTTCTACACCAGCTACGCCTTCGTGCAAAGTGATAATCGCTTCGTTGATCATCGGCATCAAAATACGGTTGGCAACAAAACCTGGGTAATCGTTTACTTCAACAGGAACTTTTCCTAATTTCTTGGATGTTTCCATGATACTATTTGTCACTTCGTCCGAAGTGCTGTATCCACGAATGATTTCGACCAATTTCATAATCGGAACGGGATTCATAAAGTGCATTCCAATCACTTTGTCTGGGCGCGAAGTTTCTGCGGCAATTTTTGTAATTGAAATCGAGGATGTATTCGACGCTAAAATCGTGTTGGCATCAGTCATTGCGTCCAAGTCACGGAAGATTTTCAATTTAAGATCTACGTTTTCTGTTGCCGCTTCAACGACCAATTCCACTCCTTTAACACCATCTGCAAGAGAAGTATACGTCGTGATATTGTTCAATGTGGCAGTTTTTTCCGCCTCTGTAATTTTTTCTTTCGCAACCATACGATCCAAATTCTTGGTAATCGTGGCAAGTCCTTTATCCAAAGAGGCTTGTGCGACATCAATCAAAGCGACATTATAACCAAATTGAGCAAATGTGTGGGCAATTCCATTTCCCATTGTTCCTGCTCCAATAACTGCTACATTTTTCATAGTTCAAATTTTAGTGCTACAAATATAACGTTCCGATCCGTATTTTTTGGTGAGAATCCCTGAGGATTGGTATATTTATTGTCCACAGTTCAATGACAATTGAGAGATATGAAAGGAATTATTTTTTTGGTATTCAGCAGTTTTCTATTCGTTGGCACCGTTTCCGCACAAAAGGTGAAAATTAAGGACGAGGTCGCTTCTGTTGATGGCGTCGATTATGTCCGATGGGTAAAGAAAAGAGGTACGGAAATTTCCATTTACGCACTAAATTCAGAGACGGAATTGATTTTTGTCCAATATTTGAACTATTCAGATCCTAGCCGCATTTCGAAGTCAAATCCCGAAGGAAAAGTACGTTGGATCGAGTTGAATTTTCTCGGGCAAAACGTAAAATGCGAAGTAGGTTCTCTGTCCCAAAAAGGCCTCGTGAAGCTGTTGTATGAGAATGCAATTTTCGTCGATGGACAGCTAAATGTCGAAAATGTAGAGAAGTTTGTCGCTAAGTATGGAACGAATTTTTCAAGCAACCGCCCCGCTTCTGTGATTATTATCAATCAATAAGTATCAAAATTTGGAGCAGATTCCCGAACGGATTTTATTCTACGATGGCGACTGCGGTTTTTGCAATCGAGCGGTGGCATTCGTGCTTAAAAGAGATGCTTCAAAAACCATTTATTTTGCCAGTCTACAATCGGAATTTACGCAAGAGTTGTTCGCGAAGAATGAGTGGAAAGCGCTTGATTTAAGCACCGTTTATTTCTACGATCAAGGTGTATTGTACGATAAATCAACGGCGGCACTTCGTGTGGTGCGTTGTTTCAATTGGTATCGGAAAGCGTGGTTAATGCTAACGATTCTTCCAAAATTCATGCGCGATTGGGGGTACGATCAAATAGCCAAAAGAAGACGTAAAATTTCCAAAGGTTATTGTGTTATTCCAACCCCCGAACAATACCAACGGTTTTTATCCGAAGCCAAGGATCAATCGTCGAAGTGATTTTCTACGTAGCGAATAATGGTGCGTGCGATGTCTTTTCCTGTGGCTGCCTCAATTCCCTCCAAACCAGGTGATGAGTTTACTTCCATAATCATTGGACCGCTTTTCGATTGCAACATGTCTACACCAGCAATCCCCAATTTTAGTACACGTGCCGCTTTCAACGCTGCTTGTTCTTCTTCTTCGCTTAATTGAATCAACTCGGCACTTCCGCCTCGGTGAAGATTGGAGCGAAATTCTCCTTCTTTTGCCTGGCGTTTCATCGCGCCAACAACTTGTCCATCAACAACAAAAGCACGTACATCGGCACATCCTGCTTCGGCAATAAATTCTTGCACAATGACACGGGCCTGCAAACCTTGAAATGCTTCTAATACGGATTCTGCTGCGCTTTTCGTTTCTGCGAGTACCACCCCAACACCTTGTGTTCCTTCAAGAAGTTTGATTACATAAGGGCTTTTACCCAATTGTTCCAAAATCCGATTGGAATCCTTCGAGTAGTTCGTGAAAGCCGTCTTCGGTAAGTTCAATCCCGCTCGTGAAAGAATTTGCAAACTACGAAGTTTGTCTCTTGAACGCACCAAAGCTTGCGATTCCACGGAGGTGAAAATCTTCATCATTTCAAATTGACGCACCACAGCCGTTCCGTAAAAAGTTACCGAAGCTCCAATACGCGGAATAACTGCATCTACGCCTGTTAATTCCTTGCCGCGATACAAAATCTTCGGTTTTCTTCGCTCAATGATAATGTCACATTTCATGTGGTCGACTACCAACATCTCATGTCCACGTTGTTCACCAGCTTCCACAATTCGAGAAGTAGAGTACAAGTTTGGGTTTCGGGAAAGAACAACTATTTTCATATTATTGAATGCTTTGATGTATTAAGGTAACGTCGACAATAAATTTGCCTTTTAAAAATTTGCGACCAAGAAGCAACGGGTAATTCATGTTACTTCGATTCGTTAAAGTTAATTGAATCGGATAGGTTTGTCCTAACAATTGAATTTCAGAAGCCACCATAATTCGCTCTTCTTCCATGCCGTTAGAGCTTCGAACGATTACTTTTTTCAAAATAGGAAGTTCGTGCGCAATACCGGTGTAATCAGGATGTGCTTCATCAAGAAAAATACATGTTACTTTGGAACCATTTACTTCTATAGAATCACAATGAATACTAGAAGTATATGCGCCTGTATCTATTTTAGCTTCAAGGTTTTGAAGATGTAACGCAGGTAGCGAAATTATCTCTCTTCGACCAATGATATGTTTCTGTTTTTGCTCCACAATTATTTTCTTGGGGGCAGTGAAAGTAGAAAAAAAAACACACGCGCTCGAAGGTTCACTGTTAATATTGCATTAATCCTGTTGGGTGTAGGTCTAAACGTCAGTTATTCAAGGGTGTAGCTTGCGTTTCATTTGATGTTTTTTTTCCTTAAATCGGCGCTGAAATCGTTCTTTTGGATAGAACAGCCATTAATTCTGATACTTCTTGAAAATGGAAATCAAAATTTCAGGTGGAATCATTCCATTTTCATGGGTACGCATTGTTTCGAGAACTTCGTTGGTTGCACGGGGTGCCAGTCCCATACGAATACCTATTTGACGAATGTGAAGTAATTCTGCTTCGGAAATTTCACGATCGACATTCATTAATAACACCAGACGTTGAAATTGTACAATGCGATCTAATTCGTTTTTTGGAGGGGTGAATTCAATGTAATTGTCAAACAAATCTTTGAATTGCTCCTCGCTAATGGATAGTTGTTTCGAAATTGCGTAGAGAAATTCAAATTCTGCCTGACGAAGATTTTGATCAGTTTTCGCCAATTTGATGAGCTCTGTGAGTAAACTCAATCGTTCTTTTAAGGAATCATCCATTCGTTATAAATTCTAAGGTAATCGCACATATTTTTTCCAATGCTTCAGGCATGGTATCGTGTTCCCAAGGGTGTGCCGAATTAAACGTATGTTGCGCTCCTTCAATAAACACGGCGGTCGTTTTAGTCCATTGGGAGAGTCGTTGCGCTTCTTCGGGGGCTACGGATGTATCGTCCAATCCATGAATTAGAAGACAAGGCTTTTCGTTTTGAATACAGTGTGCTTCGATATTTAATCGGGCTTCGTTCGTCTTGAAATCCAAATATTGTTCGTAGCGCAAGGGAAGGTTTTGCAACGTACGACCATTTTTCACAAAGCGAATGCCGTCATTTTTCCAGGTTTCTAGTGCTGTACCTTCGGGAAAACGTTCGGCAATGGAAGCAATTCCCGCCCAGGAAATCCATTTACAAACATAAGGTAAATGTGCCTGTAGCGCCGCAATTCCACCACCTCTCGAATGACCAATGACATGTAGCGCGGGTGTCGTCTCAAAATGGGACAAAGCAGTTTCTATCACACATTCAAAGTCGGTCAGTTCGTTCGTATAGGTGTTAAGCGAAAAGGCCTCCGGATCAGGAAAATCAATGGGGTTTTCCACAGTTCCTCCGTTGTGACTCACATTGTACTTCAAAAAAGCAAATCCCTGGTTGTTGAAAAAAGACCCAACGAGCGACCAACAGCCCCAATCTTTAAATCCCATATATCCATGAACGAAAACGATCAATTCTCCATTCCACTGCTCGGGGACAATTAAATCGTAGGTACTTTCTCTCGAATTGGCACCAGTATAGGGGGCGTTTATAAGTTCGATTTTATGCGCGTTTTGTTATAATGGGGATGAAAATAGGGAATATTCTAAAGAATTTAATCGCAGGATCGATTATTCAATCGCAATTGTGGAGAAATCCTACGAAATAGAATTCAAGAAATGGCTATATTTGACGGCATCAAATGAATTTGTCATTGAAGTACATTGCAATCATCATACTACTATCACTCTACGGCTGCGTTGACAGCATTGATTCTCAGGTTTCTGGAGGTAAATTCACGGTTCATTTTTCGGACGTGGAGGATAAACCATTAGCAACAGCCATTGTTGGCTTTTGGAAGGAGAATGCACTTATGACAGAGAAAAAACAAGACGTTAAACTCGTGCACACGGATATTGGGTATGATTTGTACTTGATTTCTCCCACAAGAAAGAATATCGAGGCGCTTACTTTCGAAGAGCTGAAAGCGTTAACGGAATTGCACAGCAAACTTCAAAGAGAAGTTTTCAAGGAAAATGAATTGAGTGTCGTAATTACAGATGATCAATTTACCCCCCTTTTTCGCCCTCAATTATAAACAAGAAGAGACACCATGTTATTTGTAGAAGAAAATTTAAAGGGGCTTTGTGAAAAACACGGATTGGATTATGGTGATTTTTTGGATGAATTAGATGCCGATCATGCGAAAGAACTTACCGTATATGATTTGGAAGCCATCGCAGAGGAATACGAAGTAGATTTGAATGCCCTGTTATTCAAACTTGTCTTCAAAACGAGCGATTTGAAAAAGCGATTGAAGCAAATCAAATTGTTGGTCTTGGATGTAGACGGTGTTCTGACTGACGGTGGGTTGTATTTCACTGAAAATGGAGATCATATCAAGAAATTCAACGCGAAAGATGGTATGGCAATCGCACGGCTCACAAAAGAGGACTTTCAAATTGCCATTATTTCGTCAGGATCGTACGGGGGAGCCGTCCAACAACGTGCTGAAATGTTAGGAATACAACATTGTTCCGTGAATAAAGAGTCTAAATTAACGCGTTTAACGAGAATTTGTGAATCTTTATCCATCGACC